>MKUV01000065.1 GCA_001898725.1 Caedibacter sp. 37-49 | reverse complement strand
AATTCTCTGTACTATAGGCGCTTCCTTGCTTTTCTTCATACTTCAGAATCGACTATCTATTATTTCCCATGATCAAGAATCTGCGGAACAAAGAAAGAAAACAGTATATTTTAATAAAGACAAAAATAGGTTATGTATCTTCTTTTATCCTGCAGTCGTTGACAATAAGCCGGGCGAGGAATTACACTATATAAAAATTAAAAGAGCCGTTAAGATTTTCGCAGCAGAAAAAGAAGCTCAACTATGATTCATTTAAAAAATAGTAAAATTATAACCATGGTTTTTTTGGGGTTGATGGGAATTAATTTTAACGCAAAAGGTAGTTATAGCTTTGCAGATGAACCTAGTGTTTCTCAAGCCTATCAAAGAGTTTCTAAAAGAAGTGCAGTCAGCCTACCAAGTGATGAAATAAAACCCTCTACAGTTGGCATCGTAGATCCTTTAAAAGATTTTCAAAAAGCATTTGGAAAAGCTTTGGGTGAATATGCACTTCATTGTGTGATGATAAAAAAAGATGTAATATACAAGCCATGGTTGACCAGTATGTAAGAAGCAGCAATGATCCTGCTGACCCCGTTTCACAAGAAGCCTATGAAATTTATCTAAAAATCGAGTATAATGTGCCCGTAAATTTAGTAAAAGACGTCTATAAAGAATTAGTAGAAAAAGCCTCATTAATTGAGCGTAAATAAATTACACATCTAATACGTAAATTTTCTAAAAGTAATTTAATCATTTTTGTCCTTTCTTTAGTTAGGTTCGTTTTCTTTGTTACTCTTGCTTCTCTCTTGTTACTCTCAGGCTTATTCCGGACATCTCAGGCGACCTAATGCTGCTGTTAGCTATTAGAAGATCTTAAACGTGCGTGAAAGGTGCGGACTTAAAAGAGCAAATAGTCAAAGTCTAAGCAATCTACTAAAGTTCAAAAAAATTTCAGTTAGCACTTGCTTTGAAGGGAAAAAACCAGTACCCCGTTAGGAAAAAGATCGCCAATAAGTCTATTTTTGTGCGAAATAAATAAAAAAGGAAAAAATAAAAATGAAACTTCGTCGTCTCTCATTGATAAGCCTTGTTATAAATATTCTTAGTACCTCTTTTTGCTTTTCTTCAATTCAACATGAAGAATTGCAGGATAAGCCAACAAAAAAACCAAAAATCATAGACTATATTGAGAGCGGTGCAAGAGCAGCTATAAGTCATGACTTTGACCAAGCTAGAGCACAATATTATCGTGCCATATATTATCTGACGGACGCCGTTAAAAGAGACGATGAAGCCAGACTACAGGTGTTCGACTTATCAGGAGAGGTTGTGTTAAAAATCAATAAACAAGAAAATAGAGAAATACAGTGTTTGTATACAGATGAATGGCCTTTACCACTTCGTGCGGCGGTTGTTGCAATTCAGCTTGCCGAAATTCTTAGCCATTCAAAGCAGCATGCTTTTCTAGAAGCGCAATTCTATGAGCAAGCAGGAAGATTCGGACACAACTTTGCAATGGCACAAATGTGGTTTAAAACAGCAGCTGAGAAATACTTTACTTTAAATCAATTTTCAAAGGCTTTAAAATGTATTACTGAAGCAGGAGAGGTTTCAAAAAGGTATTTCCCTAAACGAGATTCTTATGCATGCTTACTTGATTCTATTATAGAATTAAACAGGACATGGGGAAAAGCTCTTACAGCAAATAACAATTTATTTGCTCGTCATTTTTTTTGGAATGCTTTTAAACTTGGTGAATATGAACTTGATTTCTACGAAAAACAAAAAAAGTTAAAAAGGAAGAAAAAAAAGCTTGTTGATCCCAATCTATCAATCATTGATCAAATTGATTTGAAAGCACGACAAGGAATACAAGGGGAAGAATTAAAGCAAAAACATCCTAAGCGTAAGAAGTTAAAATCAGAATCTAAACAAACAATAAAACAAAAGAGTGAAAAAATAATACCGTCTTCTTCAAAAGTAGGATATATAAGCGAGCTACCTCCAGTTTCTGAAGAAAAAGTAGGGCATATAAGCAAGCTACCTCCAATGTCTGCTCCTGCCTCCAAGCATCCAAAGTCTAATTATTAGTAGGTTAATTAAATGACAGTCATCAATGTCTATCATGGCCGTTGCTTTATACGCGCCGACACCTTAAGATCGGCACATTCTAACAATTAATAGGAAATTGAAATGACAGCAATTATTGATATTCATGGCCGTGAAATTCTTGATTCAAGAGGAAATCCAACTGTTGAAGTTGAAGTCATCTTAGAAGATGGGACAGTTGGCCGAGCAGCTGTGCCTTCTGGTGCTTCTACAGGAACACACGAAGCGGTGGAAAAGAGAGATGGCGATAAAGGTCGCTATAATGGTAAGGGTGTTTTGCAAGCTCTTAAAAGCGTTAATGAAGATATTTTTGACGCATTATGTGGTCTTGATGCAACTCGGCAAGTGTATATTGATCAAGCGATGATAGAGCTGGATGGAACACCAAATAAATCTAAATTAGGCGCGAATGCCATTCTTGGCGCAAGTCTTGCTGTTGCAAAAGCTGCAGCAACATTTGTAGGAGATCCTCTTTATCGTTATGTCGGGGGCGTTTTTGCTAACCGTTTACCGATGCCGCTTATGAATATCTTGAATGGTGGGGCGCATGCCGATAATCCTGTGGATATTCAAGAGTTCATGATTGTTCCTGTAGGTGCCCAATCAATTAAGGACGCTATTCGAATGGGAGCAGAAGTTTTTCATGCGCTTAAAGTGGAACTTTCAGCTGCAAGTTTAAACACAAATGTTGGCGATGAAGGTGGATTTGCGCCGGCTGTTAAAAGCAGTGATGAAGCACTTTCCTTTATCATGAAGGCGATTGAAAGGGCAGGTTATCAACCAGGTACGCAAATAGCGCTTGCCTTAGATGTAGCGGCAACAGAGTTCTTTAAAGATGGTGTTTATCATTTAGAAGGTGAGGGGAAACGCCTTGATGCTGGAGAACTTGTTGCTTATTATCAAGGATTAAAAGCCCGCTATCCAATTGTCTCTATTGAAGATGGCATGGCGGAAGATGATTTTAAGGGCTGGCAACATATAACAGCAACATTAGGAAAAGAAATTCAAATTGTTGGCGATGATTTATTTGTGACAAATGTTGAGCGTCTTCAAAAAGGTATTCAGGAAAAGTGGGCCAATTCCATTTTAATTAAAGTTAATCAAATAGGGACGCTTACAGAAACGATTAAGGCTGTCACAATGGCGCAACATGCTGGTTTAACAGCTATTTTGTCTCATCGCTCAGGCGAGACTGAGGATACAACGATTGCAGATCTTGCAGTCGCAACCAATTGTGGGCAGATTAAGACGGGTTCTCTCAGTCGTTCGGATCGTGTTGCGAAGTATAACCAGTTATTACGTATTGAAGAGATGTTAGGAACAGAAGCTAGATTTTCTTCACCTTTTTAAAAAAACAGCTCTAGGGACGATTTCTCTAGAGCTTCTTCTTTAAGTTTAAGGGCGAGGTATTTCATGAGATTGTTGATGGGAAAGCTTGGTCACTCTATATAAGAATACAGTCCCAATGAGAGCCGACAATAAAGAACCTAGAATAACGCCAAGCTTCATTTGATTCTCAAGAGGGTCACTTTCAAAGGAAAGTCCGCCAATAAAAAGACTAAATGTGAAACCAATGCCGCATAAAATGCTAATGGCATAATAAATTTTCCAATTTAAGCCATGCGTAAGTTTGCAGAATTTTAATTTAACGGCAATTAATGAAAAGCTCATGATACCAAATTGTTTGCCGATAAATAATCCTCCTAAAATTCCCAATGTAACGGGTGAATAAAAATCTTGAAATGTAAGTTCGTTAAAAGGAATTTCACAATTTAAAAAGGAAAAAATTGGCAAAATTATTAACGCTACAAGTGGATGAAGTGAGTGTTCCAATCTTTTTAAAGGAGAATGAACCTTGTCTTCTGAATCTTTAATTCGTTCTGGGATAAAGATACCCAGTAAAACACCAGCAATTGTTCCATGAATTCCTGCTTCAATCAATGATAACCAAAGACCAAAACCTAACATTAGGTAGAGGCTAAGTTTATTCACATTCAGCAAATTCATGATAAAGAGAAGAAGTAAAATGATGGCTGCTATCAGAAGAGGTAAATAGCTTAAAGAGGCCGTGTAAAATACAGCTAAAATAACGACAGCAATAATGTCATCAATAATTGAAAGAGCAAGAACTAATAAGCGAACAGAGAGAGGAATTTTGGTTGAAAAAAACGATAAGATACCCAGAATAAACGCTGTATCTGTCGCAACTGGAATCGCCCAGCCTCGCGTATACAAGGGGACGTCAGCAGTAAGTAAGTAGTAGAGAATTGCAGGAACAACTACACCCCCTAACGCTGCAATGACGGGAAGCAAAAAATTTTCTTTTGAGGTAAATTCCCCTTCAAGAAAATGAAATTTAGCTTCAAGCGTAATCACCAGAAAGAAGGCGGCCATTAACCCATCGTTTGTCCATTTTATAAGAGGTTTATGAAGCGTAAATTCGCCGATGGTAATGCTAATTGGTAAGTTGATGAGATTGAGATAAGCTATATAAAAATGGCTGTTGCTTACAACTAAAGCAAGAAGCATGCCAGCAAACAGTAAAATCCCTGAAAGAGATTCAATATTAATATATTGTTGGATTCTATTTTTCATGACCGTACTTAATATCCTTACTTACAAGAATATGTAGCATGATGTATCTTAAAAAATCGTTAAATATTAAAGTAATTCAGTATGTTGTGAGAAAGAAAATGGCGTCCCCAACGGGATTCGAACCCGTGTTGCCGCCGTGAGAGGGCGGTGTCCTAGACCTCTAGACGATGGGGACTAAAGCAAGCTGAAACCTAACTCAATTAACCCTAGGAATCAAGGTATTTTTCATTTTGCGTTAGGCTTTTATGAAAGTTATTTACATATAATAGAGAATAAACTATTTCTCAGTGTCTTCTGTGGCGATTAACTTCTCGTCCTCAGTTGTCCTTGACCATTTTTGTGTTTTACCAAAAATCGGAAGGCCAACATAACCATGAACTTCAAGTGTATTGGTATCAACGAGTGTCATCTTACAGGAGTATGTTTCCCCTTCTCGAGAATTATAAATCTTTCCATCAGTCCAGTGATTTGGATTATCTGAATCAGATTTAAAATCATATAAAGTTACGAGACCTAAGATCTCACGTTCTTTTAGAGAAGAATCGGGATTTAACTTATCTTTTTTTGGCTTCCCTGTATCAGGATCAATAGGTTCACGAAGTTCAACAATAGTCCCACATACTTTTGAAGGATCTTCGGCACAAGACGCAATTTCAATCTTGGCACGTTGATCTTGTGTTTTCCAGAGACCAAAGACAGGTTGTTCTGCTGAATATCCTGTCGAAAAGTTAAAAATTGCTAAAAAAGTTAAGATGAAAATAAATCGCATAAATTTCTCCCCTTACGATTGTTGCTTCATAGTTTAAATGAAATGCTGGTGAATTCAAGCCTAAAGAATGGTTTGGAAGTTTAACAGGTAAAAGAAGTTGATTGCTTTTGATGGCGTGTTTTTCGTTTTGCTTTTTTCTTTTTAGGTTTCTTAAGATTCATTTTAGGAGGAAGGGGGGTTGATTTATCTTGAGGAAGAGCACATTGATAAGACATAACAATATTCCGAAAAGTAGGAAGAGCTCGTAAATAAGCTTTTTGAGAAGTTGTTTGTAGAATAATAATCACAAATGCTTTCTTTTCTGGAATATATGCAATCGCATCGTAGAGTCCTTGCGGTTCTTCAAAATAAGTTTTTACTTGAGCATTTTTATGATCTTTTGTTGAGAGGATGAAGTCGGTTCCATATTGAATCTTAGGTCGTCTTTTTTTTACATTAAGAAAATCATTATTAATGAATTCTTTTAGAGAAAAATTTTGAGTTGTTCGAGGAATAACACGGACGAAAATGGTCGCTGGTGACGAGTCCATAAGAAAATTTTGAGGGCTTAAAACAGCTTGGATATTTTTAGGCAATCCATACTCGCTTTCACAGTGCCAATCATAAGGATAATTAAGATTGAATGAGAAAAACTTAGATTTAATCATGATATTATATTGGCAATGCACATTTGAGCTTAAGCTCAAAAACAAAAGAGTAGCCATGATAAAAACAAAGAACTTGCGAACCATAACAGAAATATAAATCTTTCTTTTAAACTGTTCTTTAAACCTTTAAAGCTTAAACTCATTTCAGTAAAGAAAATGATTTGAAAAGGGGAGCAAAAATGAAACTTAATGATCAATCTTTAAATCAATTATTTTTAGAAGCTCGTACGTATAGCGGTTGGCAAGATAAAGAGGTTCCAGATAGTCTTCTTGAAGAAGTCTATGAGTTAGCAAAAATGGGTCCTACAGCGGCCAATTGTGTTCCAATGCGTATTCTTTTTATAAAGACAAAGTCGGCAAAAGAGCGTCTCAAGCCACTTTTAGATGCAGGCAATGTGGATAAAACGATGGCCGCTCCTGTGACAGCCATTATCGCTTATGACTTAAAATTTTATGAGCGTTTGGATGTCCTATATCCAATGGTTAATGCAAAAAGTTGGTTTGTTGGAAGAGAAGATTACATACAGGAAACAGCCTTTCGAAATGCTTCCTTGCAAGGGGCTTATTTTATTTTGGCTGCGCGCACGTGTGGGCTCGATTGTGGTCCCATGTCCGGCTTTAATAATGCAGAAGTAGATAAAGAATTTTTCAAAAATACTTCGTGGCGTTCAAACTTTCTTATTAACTTGGGATATGGTGATGTTGAGAAGGTGAAGCCTCGACTTCCAAGACTTACTTTTGAAGAAGTCGCTAAAATTATTTAAAGTTTCTTTTTTAAAGGCTGTGTAACATCATTTAACCATTTTTGCACTTCAACCTCAAGAAGAGGTGAAAGCTTCTCATATACTTCTTGATGGTAGTCATTTAGCCATTTTATTTCTGAGTCTGTTAATAAGCTCAACTCGATTAAAGCTTGGTCAATTGGCGCGAACGTGATCGTTTCAAAGCCGAGCATCTTTTTTTCTGCTTTAGGAATCTCAAGAGATTTCACAATAACAAGGCTTTCTATTCGTATACCATATTCGCCTTCCTTATAATAACCTGGTTCATTTGAAAGAATCATGCCTGGTTTTAAGGAAACAAAATTGGGTACATTGCTAATTCTTTGAGGACCTTCATGGATATTAAGAACTGCACCCACACCATGACCTGTTCCATGCGCATAATCAAGGCCAACTTGCCAAAGAGCGTGACGGGCTAAAATATCGAGTTGAGAACCGGTCGTCCCTTGTGGAAAGATGCTAGTAGCAAGAGCAATATGGCCTTTAAGGACACGCGTGAAGCGATCGCGTTGTTCGGGGCTTGTTTCGCCTATTGCAATGGTACGTGTTACATCTGTACTTCCGTCAATATAATGCCCTCCTGAATCACTGAGATAAATATCATTAGGTGCAATTTTTTGGTTTGTTTCTGGGCTTACCTTGTAATGAATGATAGCACCATTAGGACCTGTGCCAGAAATTGTTGAAAAACTTAATTTCTTAAATTCAGAAAATCTTTGTCGACAAGCCAGTAGCTTTTCAGTTGCCTGCATCTCGTCTAAATGGCCTTTAGGTCCTTCCTTTTTTACCCAATGTAAGAAAGTTGTTAAAGCAGCACCATCACGAATGTGAGCTCTTCGCATTCCTTCAAGTTCTGCATTGTTTTTACATGCTTTAAGAGGGATCGTCGGATCATCTTTTCTTATCACTTTTCCGCCTGTCTTCTCGACGGCATAAATTGTTTGAACCGGTGCAGTCGCTGGATCAATAAGGACATGCACTTTATGGAGTCCTAAAGCTTTTAGATTTTCTTCAAAAGAGTGAAAAGGCTTAATGTTAATGAAGCCTTTAAAATATTGGCGAATGTCTTCTGAAATTTTCTGTTCATCGATAAAAAGATCAGCTTTTTCTGTGTTATATACAATTGCAAAAGCAGACGTCGTTGGAAGAGAGCTATAATCATCCCCTCGAATATTAAAAAGCCAACAGACCGATTCTGTCATTGTAATAACAGCTGCAAAAGCTTGTATTTCTCTCAGCTCTTTTGAAATTATTTTAAGTTTTTCTTGGAATTCTTGCCCTGCAAATTCAAGGGGATGAAGATAAATTGGTTCACACGTTTTCTTTGGACGATTAAGCCAAATTTGATCAACCAGGTTTTTCTCTAAAGGAAGGAAAATAATATTTTTGTCTTTCAGCGCTATTTTATAAGAATTAAGTTCTTTCTCAGTGACAAGCCAAGGATCATAAGCAACTTTCGCACCAGGACTTAAATGTTGAGCAAGCCACTTTGGTCCAGATATTTCAGCGACAGGAATGATCTCAAAAATTGAAGTATCGACTTGCTTTGTAGCCTGAAGAGTATAGCGTCCATCAACAAACAAACTTGCTTTTTTGGGTAAAATAATTGAAAAGCCTGCACTTCCATCAAAGCCTGTTAGCCAAAAAAGTCTTTCTGAATGGGCGCCTATATATTCTCCTTGATGTTCGTCAGCTTTAGGAACAATCAATGCATCAATATTTTCTTGAAGCATTAGCTGACGAAGTTGGTTTAGTTTATCAGGAGAAGTCATAGTCATACTTAGCCTGCCATTAATTGTTCTTCAATTGGAAGAATAATAACAAATTCGGTAAATTGATCAATTTCTGAGGTAACCGTAAGCGTGCCATGATGTTGACGTGTAATAATGTCGTGGCACAAAGAAAGTCCAAGACCTGTACCACTTCCTGCTGGTTTGGTAGTAAAGAAAGGATCAAAGATTTTTTTTCTAATATCGTCGGGAATACCTGAACCATTATCTCGGATAATGATCTCAATACGATTGTCATCCAGCTTTTTAGTACTAATATAAATTTCAGCTGTAAAGGAATCACCGACGGCTGTTCTTTTTTGATGAAGAACATAGCAAGCGTTGTTAACTATGTTTAAAAAAACACGACCTAAGCCTTGTGAATAAACAAGAATTTTAGGAATCTCTTGATCAAGATCTTTTGTAATTTTGGGAATGAAACCTTGTTGTTTAAAACTTGTAATCGCTAGTGTGATATTTTCGTCTATGAGTTCGTTAATATTAATTAAATGTTGATTATCATTTCCACCTCTTGCATGGACAAGCATGCTTCTGACGATGGCATCAGCTCTTTTCCCATGTTCTTCTATTCGCTTCATATTTTCAATTAAATCTGTAAGAATAGTTTTAACCTCTTGACGTTGCTCTAAAGTAAGAGATTTTCCTTGTGGAAGAGATGCCGCGATATTCATAAGTTCTTCCGTAAAATTACGTGAAATTTCTGCAAAATTGATGACATAATTTAACGGGTTCTTTATTTCATGTGCTATTCCTGCAGTAAGAGCCCCGAGACCAGCAAGTTTTTCTTGAATAATAATTTGATTTTGAGCTTTTCTTAAATCATTAAAAGCAAGGCTAAGAGCTCGATTTTTATCGGAAAGCGCGCGTGTACGTTCAAGTACCTTCTGATCAAGATCTTCAATATGTTTTTCCATTTCTTGCATGAGTTTTCTATTCTGATCAAATACTTGGAAAACAGCTTCGAACCATGAAAACCAGGGTTCACGCATTTTACGATAGGCTTGTTCTCCTTCTATGGCTTGCGTCGAAATAAATTGAACAAGTTGCTTTGCAGGACTAATAAATTCTTGAGCAATAATACTGTTAGCCCCCATCAGAATAAAAATTGCAAAGAGGATAAGAAAGATAATACTTGGACCAATATGCTTTAAAGTTGTTATATTCATATCCCAGGCACTAACAAAGTAAATAACCGTCCAAGGGGCATAACGTGATTTTGCTTGATAAGCCCAATAATCACCAATTTTTGAAAGTGTTTTTCGAGGTAATTTGTGCAATGCATCTATGGGTATCGCCCGCGGTAAAACTTGGTGGACTTTTAGAGGAATCAGATTGTTAGATTGGGTATCTGCAAGAACTGTTCCATAATCGTTTATAATAATAAGGCGGCCATTAGGATAAGTAATGCCATTTACGAATTCAATAATAGGCTCAAGCAGAAATTCTATTCCCACAATTCCTTTAAACTCCATTTTATCATAAACTGGCGCAGAACAAGTCACCATTAATCCTTCATGTGGAGAATAGGTATATATATCTGTCCAGATTGGTTCTCGTTTAGGGTTGTTGCCTTGAAGATTCTTTACATATACGGAACTTTTTAAAAAGGATGGTTCAAAGCGTGATTCTGAAGAGGGACGCCAAGGAAATTGGTTTCTAAACCCATTTTTAGAAACATAATAAAGAGAGGAAGTCGTTTTAATGTTTTTCTTCAAAACGTAGAAAAGCGGATTTAAAGAAAAAGCCATTGTTATTTCTTGCAAAGTTATTTTAGGAATTGTTTCTACTAAGCCGACCCCCGTAATGCTTCCTATTTTTCGTCGATTAAAATTTGAAATATCGAGATAGAAATAATCTTGGTGAGGATTATTTTTTAACTTAAAATCAAATTTTTGATGTCGGTCTTTTTGTTCTGTAAAGAAGTCACTTGCTTGTATTTGAAGAGCTTGTATTGCATCGGCGCGAGGGCGGATAATATTATTTAAAGCTTGTGATTGTTCGCGTAATCTAATTTGAAGAAAATTAAGTCGCGATTCAAGGTTTTCTTGAAAAAGAAAATCAAATAGAAGAAAAGCAGCTAAGATGACGATTCCGTATGTCAGGGTGACAATTTTATTGAAACGTGAAAAGAAAGTCACACGTTCAGTTTTACGAGGGATACGGTGCCAAAATTTTAGATTCACGTCTTAAATTTTGCTTTCTGTTGATATTGACCTATTTTTACATAAGATCCAGGTGCATTTTCTAAAGCGGGATGTTTTGTTGAGCCAATAGCATATGCTTTTGTTTTCGGTCCTGCATATTGTTCTATCCACTCTGCCCACTCAGGCCACCAAGAACCTTGATTTTGAATAGCTGAAGAAAACCATTTTTCAGCAGTATCTGCTAATTTATCACACGTCCAATAACCATATTTATTAACTGTTGGTGGATTGAAGACGCCAGCAATATGGCCTGAACCACCTAATACAAATTTTATTGGTCCTTGTAAAACTTGTGTTGCTGCATAGCCACATGCCCATGGTGCAATATGGTCATCTTTTGTATTAAATAGAAAAGTCGGCGTTTTAATCTTTCGTAAGTCCAAAAACTTCTCTTTAAGTTTAAGGCCATTCGGACGTATAAGATTATTCTTTAAAAACATTTCTTTTAAATAATAGATAAACATTTTTGACGGAAGATTAGTCGAATCTGAATTCCAATATAACAGATCGAAAGCTGTCGGCTCTTCTCCTAAAAAATAGTTATTTATAACAAACCACCAGATAAGATCGTTTGCTCTCAAAAGATTAAAGGTTTGTGCAAGAATTTGTCCCTCTAAATATCCCTTTTGAGATACTTTTTTCTCAAGTTGCTCAAGTTGTTTTTCATCTATAAAAACGCCGAGATCGCCTGGGTTTTGAAAATCAAATAAAGTTGCAAGATAAGTTGTACTTGCAAGAGGATTATTCTTTTCATCTGCCATATAAGCAGCATAACTGCCAAGAATATTACCGCCTATACAAAAGCCGACAGCATTAACTTTTTTCACGCCTGTAATTTCAAGGATTGTCTCAATCGCACTTCCTACACCTTCAAAAACATAATCTTCAAAAGTTTTTTTTGAAAGACGTTCGTCTGGATTTATCCACGAGATCATGAAGACTGTATGTCCTCGGTCTAAAAGCCATTTCACAAATGAATTGTCAGTTCTTAAATCATAAATATAAAATTTATTAATACATGGTGGAATCAAAAGTATTGGGGTTTTAAAAACTGTAGATGTAACAGGCGTGTACTGAATTAACTGGATTAAGTCATTTTGAAAAATGACTTTTCCAGGAGTAGCAGCAATATTTTCTCCTAAGCGAAATGCTTCATGATCAACCATTTTTATTTTAAGTTGTTTTTTATCATACTCGAAATCTCTTAGAAGATTATTGATTCCTTGAATAAGGTTCATTCCTTTAGAATCAATTGTTTTAAGAACTGCTTTAGGATTACTCCACGGGAAATTGCTGGGGGAGAGGCTATCTGTAAATTGTCGTGTATAAAATTTTATTTTTTGGGCAGTTTTAGGGTCAAGATCTTCAAGATTATTTGTAAGATCTTTAATCCAGCGATCCCATAATAAGTAAGATTGTCGAGCATAACCGAAGAATGGATTTTGGTACCACATCTCATCCTTGAAACGGTTATCTGATGCGTTACCATCTATAACTTCATCGATTGTTTCTTTTTGTCCTATAAGGACATTAAGAGAATTCTGCCATAATTGAAACGTACCCTTAAGATAATCTTGAGAAGCTGATACGATCTTATCGGGTTGTGTACTAAGTTTCTCTAAAGCCTTTTGAAAGGTTTCTCTCATATCTTCTGCATTGATAAGAGAATCAGGTGTGTTCGTCAGATCAAATGGTTGAAGAGCATTTTGTGTTTTCATCGCAGAAAACATAAGTGCTTGTGATAGTTTTAAAGGATCAAAATTGTATTCTTGATCTTCCATCTGTTGTGAACCCCTGCCCATTATTTTAACCTTCTTCTTATTTAAAATAAGAGGGGGCTTCCCCCCTTCTTAGTATCTTTACATGCAAACTTTAATCCATTCTTCAAGATTTCTCTGTGGTAAAGCTCCCATTTTTGTCGAGACAGGTTGACCGTCTTTAAATAAAATAAGTGTTGGAATGCTTTTTACGCCGAATTGTGTCGGAGTTTGAGGACTTTGATCAATATTAACTTTAACAATTTTCAGTTGTGGAAGAGCTGCTGATAAGCTTTCTAGAATAGGTGAAAGCATTTTACAAGGACCACACCATTCGGCCCAAAAATCGACGAGAACAGTCCCAGAAGCCTCTACGACTTCTTTTTGAAATGTTGCATCTGTAGCATCTAATACCATAATTATTCTTTCCTTAATAAATCTTATTTCTTACCATAATTAGAGAGAATTCTCTAACTTTGATAAGCTTTTATACCATATATTGCCCACCATTAATAGTAAGAGTCGAGCCTGTTATGAAGCCAGCCTCATCAGCGGCTAAGAAAAGAACAGCACGCGCAATTTCTTCGGGTTGACCTAAGCGACCAACAGGGATTTGAGCGACTATCTTATCCAGAACTTCTTGAGGAACAGCTTTGACCATGTCTGTTGCAATATAACCTGGTGCGATTGCATTTACAGTGATGTTCTTCCGAGCATTTTCGAGAGCTAAAGCTTTTGTAAACCCGATTACACCTGCTTTAGCTGCGGCATAATTGGTTTGCCCAAGTTGACCTTTTTGACCGTTAATGGAACTAATATTGATAATTCTTCCAAAATTGTGTTCACGCATACCTTCGATCACAGCATGTGACATATTAAAACAAGACATCAAGTTTGTATTAATGACTTTCATCCACTCACTTGATGTTGACTTATGAAACATGCCGTCAACTGTAATGCCGGCATTGTTGATAAGAATCTCAACTTGACCGAGTTGTTGTTGGACTTTCTGAACTCCCGTAACACAGTCGTCATAATTACTAACATCCCACCGAAAAACAGCGACATTTGTACTGCGTTTAAAAGTTTCGGCAGCAACATCATCTGAGTTATAAGTGGCGGCAACACGATAACCAGCTTTAAGAAGCATGTGTGAAATTGAAGCACCTATTCCCTTTGTTCCGCCTGTAACAATAGCTACACGTTCAGTCATTTTTATTATCCTCCCCAAATTATATGATTAGCAGTGTAAACATTTTATAATACCTTAATAGCTATAACCTTATGTGCAGTAAAAATTTATATCTGGTTATTTCTTTATTTCCAAAAATTTGTTAAAGCGTAGCAGTAGGTGGTAAATGATTTATTAATGAAAAAATGAAATTTCAAATAAATAAAAATTTTCTTAAAGAAAGCTTGCCAATTTATAAAAAAATTATTATGTTTTATATAACAATAAATAAAAATTTTCTTAAAAATGGTTTTAAAAGATATTTTCTTAGCTGTTCTCGTGATGCTAATCTGGGGAACAAATTTCGTTGCTATAAAGTTGAGTTTAGTTTCTTTCCCACCTTTTTTGCAACTTGCGCTACGTTTTGTTTTTGCTTGTTTCCCTTTAATTTTTTTTACTAAAAAGCCTAATTGTTCAATAAGTTTAATTTTTAAATTTTCTTTCTTAGTTTGGATTTGTCAGTTATCCGGTATAGCATTTGGTCTTTATCTTGGGATGCCAGCCGTGTTGTGTTCCTTATTAATGCAATCCCAAACAATTTTTACGGTGATGCTTTCTGTAATATTTTTTTATTATAGGCCGAAAAAGTTAGAAATAATTGGCATTGCTTTGGCTTTTGTCGGCCTTAGTATCATCGCCTTTCATGGGCGAGGGCAATTTAGTTGGGTTACATTCTTTTTAGTTTTATTCGCAGCATTTACTGTTGCAATAGGGAATCTCCTTTTTAAAAATCAGACTCAAAAAATAGACATGTTTTCTCTTATTATATGGAGTTGTTTGATTCCACCTATTCCGATGTTTGCTACTTCATTTATTCTTGATGGATGGGAGACAATATGCTTAGCATGTGTTACTTTTAAATGGCCTTCATTTCTTGCGATCTTATATTCTTCAATCTTTGCAACGATCTTAGCCACAACTTCTTATACATACTTACTTAAAAAGTACGAGCCTGCAACAATTGTTCCCTTTACAATGTTAACACCAATTTTTGGGACTTTATCTTCTATTGTCATCTTGCAAGAGCGTCTGACTAAAGAATGCTTAATTGCAGCCATTTTTATTATTGTAGGGTTATTTATTAATCAATTTGCACGGAAAACGGCAAAGCAAGAACTTCTAATATCTGAGAAAGAAATATCTTTAAAACAAGCTGCTTAATTCTTTTTTAAAATATTTAACTTAAGTTTTCCTTTTTTGCCTCTTTTCTGAATAAAAATTTATAATATTAATAAAGTTTTAAGTATTATCTTGTAAATGTTGAGTGTAAGGTAAAAATTTAACAACAATATGGAGAAACTTATGATTAAGAATTTATTTTTAGGCGCTGCAGTTGCTACATTATTTGGTTCAGCTGTAAATGCAAACGAGCTACATGAACATCATGCTTTCACAGCGGATGAACTCAAAGTTGTTGCTGGAGAAATCCAAAAAGAAATTAAAGATGGTATAATTGCGAAGAATGAACAAGGTGAAGCTTATGAACTTATTGGTGGACTTCAAGTTTGTGCGCCAATCGTAAAAAAAGCTGCTGATCTTCGCGAAAAGAATAAGGAAACAGAACATAAAGCTGATCCTAAAAAAGCTGATCACAAGCATGAGAAAATTCAAGCCAGTGCGGAAGATCTTACAGCTATCGTTGCAAAATTAGTCGAAGATCTTCAAGCAGAAGCTGTTGATGAAAAAGACAAAGAAGAAGTTTACGGTCTTATTGGCGGCTTAAAGATGTGTGAACCTGTCGTTAAAAATGTTGCAACTTTGCGTGCACAACAACATCAAGAAGCAGCTGCAAAGCCTGCAGAAAAGAAGTAAATTCTTTCTTGCTTATTGCAAAAGCCACTGTGAAAACAGTGGCTTTTTTGTATCTATTGTTTTAAACGTTTTAGAATTTCAAGTTTAGAATGAATATAATCAAGGTCTCTTTTTAGAGCATTTTTTTCTTCTTCTGTCCGTGCTTCTTCAAGTTCCTTTTTAGCTTGTAAAATAGTTTTCTCAAGCATCTCAGCATCCATTTCTTCTAAAAAGATACTATCTTCTGCCATAACCGCGCATTCGGTCTCAGTGACGTGTGCAAAACCGTTAGAAACATATATTCTTTCTTTAATTTTACCTGCATCATGAATTGTAACAAGTCCAGAACGGAGTAAAGAAATGAGGGGAGAATGCGATGGTAAAACACCGAAATCACCTTTTTCACCTGGAATAACAACCATGTCTATATCGTCTGTAAAGAGAACGCGTTCTGGAGATACAAGTCTAAAATGTAATTTAGAAGACATGGATTTACTCTTGCTCGCTTATGAAGTAAAGGTTTTTGCTTTTTGTAAAGCTTCATCAATTGTCCCAACCATATAAAAAGCCATTTCAGGAAGGTGATCGTAACGTCCTTCAACAATGCCTTCAAAGCCATTAATGGTCTCATTAAGTGGGACAAAGACACCAGGGGTGCCTGTGAACACCTCGGCCACATGAAAAGGTTGCGACAGAAAACGTTGAATTTTACGAGCACGTGCTACGGTAAGTTTATCTTCGGCTGATAACTCATCCATCCCTAAAATAGCAATAATATCTTTTAAAGATTTATAGGTCTGTAAAGTACGTTGTACTTCACGAGCAACAGCATAATGTTTTTCACCCACAATTGAGGGTGTTAAAATGCGTGAAGTTGAATCAAGCGGATCAACGGCAGGATAAATCCCAAGCTCCGCAATTTGTCGATTAAGAACGGTCGTTGCATCAAGGTGTGTAAAGGAGGTAGCTGGTGCAGGATCTGTTAAGTCGTCAGCAGGAACATATATCGCTTGGACAGATGTAATAGAACCTTTATTTGTACTTGTAATGCGCTCTTGAAACTCACCCATCTCAGTGGCAAGTGTGGGTTGATAGCCAACCGCTGATGGAATTCTTCCAAGTAATGCTGAAACTTCCGCTCCTGCTTGCGTAAAACGGAAGATATTATCAATAAATAAAAGAACGTCTTGATTCTCTTCATCTCTAAAATATTCAGCAATTGAAAGTCCTGTTAATCCAACCCGAGCACGGGCACCTGGAGGTTCGTTCATTTGCCCATACACTAACGCCGCTTTAGAATTTTTTCCTTTCAGATCAATAACACCAGAATCAATCATTTCATGATATAAGTCATTGCCCTCTCGCGTCCTTTCACCAACACCTGCAAAGACAGAATAACCTCCATGAGCTTTTGCGATATTATTAATAAGCTCCATAATAATAACGGTTTTACCGACTCCAGCACCGCCAAAAAGACCAATTTTCCCCCCTTTTAAATAGGGTGCTAAGAGATCAACAACTTTAATGCCTGTTACAAGCATTTCAGTTTGTGTTGATTGCTCGGTGAAACTTGGAGGTGCTCTATGGATCGGATATTTTTTCTTGGCATTAATAGGACCACGTTCATCAATAGGTTCGCCGATCACATTAAGGATTCTACCTAATGTTTCAGGTCCAACTGGAATTTCTATGGGTTTTCCTGTGTCAAGAACCTCTTGGCCTCTTACAAGCCCTTCAGTAGAATCAAGGGAAATTGTGCGAACAATATTATTTCCCAGATGCTTAGCGACCTCAAGAACAAGAGATTGTCCCTGATTCTTAACTTCAAGCGCATTTAAAATTGCTGGGAGAGATCCTTCAAAGGCAACGTCAACAACGGCACCGATGACTTGTTCAATTTTACCTGTAGTATCTATTGGTTTCATCAATTTTCTCATTTCATATAAGTTTGAGTTTGCATTAGAGTGCCTCAGCTCCAGAGATAATTTCAATTAATTCTTTTGTAATACAAGCTTGTCGAGTCTGATTATAGGTGAGATCAATTTTTCTCAACATATCGTTTGCATTGTTGGTTGCTGTGTCCATCGCAGACATGCGTGCGCCTTGCTCACTCGCAGTATTTTCTAAAAGCGTATGATAAATTTGGACTGAGAAATTTTTAGATAAAAGTTGAGTAAGGACCTCAGCCTCATTTGGTTCATATGTATATGGGGCTCTTTGTACAATTGTGGAAGGTTGAGAATTATGCTCTTGTTCTATTTTAAAAGGTATCAGAGAACTTAAGGTCGTTTTTTGTGTTAATGCTGAAATGAACTTATTATAAATAATACTGCAGGTATCAAACGCTTGTTCTTCAAATAACCTTAATAATTCTTGAGCAATTCTAGATGCATCGTAAAAGCGAGGTTTATCTAAGGCTTCAACTATTTGAAAAATTAAGGGTTGATAGCGGCGAGCAAGTTGTTCTTTACCTTTGCGACCTATGCAATAAATTTTAACTTCTTTGCCATCTTTTTGAAGTTCATTGATATGCTTTTCAGCTAGCCGGACAAGGGATGAGTTAAAACCACCACTTAATCCACGATTTGAAGTTACTAACACGAGCATATGAGAATGGCTTGAATTTTGCCCTACAAGAAGAGCAGGCAATTGCTTAGGATCTTGAACGCGTGCAAGAAGGCTGGACAGCATTTTTGACATAAGCTCGATATATGGACGTGCGGCATAAGCTTGTGCTTGGGCCTTTTTAAGCTTAGCAGCCGCAATCATTTTCATGGCAGAAGTTATTTTCTTGGTTGCAAGAATACTGCGTTTACGGTTTTTAAGTTCCTTAAGGTTTGGCATTTTGTGGTGTCGATTCCTTAAGCAAAAATGGTCAAAAAATGATCAAAGAACTGAACTAATTCAGTTTCGAGTTCAAGACTGATGCTGCCTTTATCTCTAATTTCTTTAAGTATTTTAGGTTTTTTATTGAAGAGCATAACAAGCGCTTCTTTAATAAACCGATTTACATCGCGTGTTTTCAGTTTATCTAAATAACCACGTACGCCAATAAAAATGGCGATCACTTGATCTTCGATTGCAAGAGGCGAGTACTGAGCTTGTTTTAGCATTTCCGTTAGCCGCTCACCGCGCGCAAGCAGATTTTGAGTTGCGACATCTAAATCGGAAGAGAATTGAGAAAAAGCTGCCATTTCTCGATATTGAGCGAGCTCGAGTTTAATTTTACCAGAAACTTGCTTCATCGCTTTTATTTGTGCTGCAGAGCCTACACGGCTAACTGAAAGACCAATATTAATAGCTGGGCGAATTCCCTTATAAAAAAGCTCTGTTTCAAGGAAGATTTGGCCATCTGTAATTGAAATGACATTTGTTGGAATGTAAGCTGAGACATCGCCTGCTTGTGTTTCAATAATAGGGAGTGCTGTGAGAGAGCCACCTCCATGAGCTTCACTTAATTTAGCTGCGCGTTCAAGGAGACGAGAATGAAGATAAAAGACATCTCCTGGATAAGCTTCGCGGCCAGGTGGTCGCCTTAAAAGAAGAGACATCTGGCGATAGGCAACAGCATGCTTTGAAAGGTCGTCATAGATTATTAATGCATGCTTTCCATTATCTCTAAAATATTCACCCATTGCGGTGCCTGAATAAGGGGCTAAAAACTGCATAGAAGCTGCGTCTGAGGCTGTAGCGACAACAACAGTTGTGTAAGGCATAGCACCTTGTTCTTCAAGTATTTTTACAATCTGAGCAACAGTTGAATTCTTCTGTCCAATGGCCACATAAATGCAATATAGTTTCTCAGAATCAGGAACCGTTTCGTTCTTCTTTTTTTGATTTAAAATAGTATCAATGGCAATCGCTGTCTTCCCAGTTTGGCGGTCTCCAATAATAAGTTCACGTTGACCACGGCCAATTGGGACTAAGGCATCAATAGCCATAATTCCTGTTTGCATAGGTTCCGTAACAGATTGTCGGGCGATAATTCCAGGAGCTTTTACTTCGACACGGGCTGTTTTTGTCTTCTTAAGTTCACCTTTACCGTCTACAGGTTGACCAAGAGCATTTACAACGCGTCCTAAGAGAGAATCGCCTGTTGGGACTTCTACAATGCGTCCTGTTCGCTTTACAATATCACCTTCTTTAATGGTTGAAGTTTCTCCCAAGACAACGATCCCAACGTTATCGCTTTCTAAGTTAAGTGCCATTCCATAAACACCTTGAGAAAATTCAATCAGTTCTCCTGCTTGTACATTCTCAAGTCCGAAAACGCGTGCAATCCCATCACCAATTTCAAGGACATGGCCAACTTCAGAAAATTCGGCATCTAAGTCAAAATGCATAATTCGTTGTTGAAGAATAGAAGTAATTTCGCTTGCTTTTAATACCATTATAAAACTTTCTTAAGAGATTGATTGAGTTTGTTAAGCTTATAACTTAACGAATTATCAAAAAGATATGGACCGACACGAATAATATAACCACCCAATAAATCCGTATTAACTTTTTCTTGCATTTTAATTTGAGACGATAGTTTTTGTCCAAGAAGCTCACTTAATGCTTTTTTTTGTTTTTCATTCATCTGCTGCGCAGAGGTAATGTAAGCATTTAGAATGCCTTGAGACTGGTCAGTAATCTCTTCAAAATAACTAAAAATCTTTGGAAGAAGAGAAAGACGTTTTTGAAGAGCAAGCATCTGTAATAAATTAGACAATAAAGTTGAGAATTTAATCTTTTTTGTAAGTTCATGAAGAGCATTAGCAACTTCTTTTTTGTTGAGAAGAGGGTTAGAAAGCATCTTTTTTAACGGCGAATGTTGATCAGCTAATTCTTTGAGTACATTCAATTGTTGACGAATTTGTTCAACTTCTTTTATTTCTTGGGCACTTTTGAAAAGAGCCTCAGCATATCTTTTTGCAGCTTGATTCATAAAATAACTTCCAATCCACTTGAAGTTAGAAGATCTAATGTTACAAGTTTTTTAATTTTCATCTGTTTCCCTTGATTAACTTTTAGCATAGGGCTCTCTTTTTTCGCAAGCGCATAAGCAGGCATTCTGAAGCATAATATTAAAGACGATTTAACCATTCTACAATCCGCTGATTAAAAAGATTTGCTTCTTCATATTGAGGCCAGTGCCCGCTGTTTTCAAAAGATTGAATGGTCATTTTAGAAGGAAGATTAGGCAAGTCTTTCCATAACCAAGGACAACAGTCATAATCACTTACTCCAGCAGCCAAGAAAATCGGTGTTGGAATAGTTTCTAGATGTTCCCTAACATCTATGCTCGGAAGAATATCTGTAAAAAACTTATCAATCAATCGATCTAATACAATTCCTTCCCATAAATGCGAACAATCATAATCTGGGATATGCCAATAACGAGGCGCATCTCTATAAATGTATTCTCTTAGAAATCTTTCAGAAGATGAAAGGGAAGTTAAATCTTCTTTCGCAACTTGAGCACGGCGCTCAGTATCAATACGTTTTCTTGTTTCATCAGCTTGAGTCTGGAAAATCTCGTTATGAAGAGCCGCAACCTGTGCGTTTGAATTTATAGGTGTTCCTGTCATGATGACATGCGTAACCAAATCAGGATATTTTTTGGCGAATTCAAGCGCAACAATTCCAAAAGCAGAATGTCCAAAGAGAGCATATTTTTGAAGCTCTAAAGCTTCTGCCCATGCTTTTATATCTTCAAGAATTTTAACCATCGTTATTGATGAAATGTCTGAAAATCCTTGTTCTTTTACAAAGTACAGGTCATTGGCATAAACATTAAAATGGTCAAAAAACTCTTCTGACAAAGTTTTTTGTGTTAAAATGCCAGTGCCAATGGCAAGACATGGAATACCTTGACTTACACGGATCCCAGGGTAATTTTTGTTTTCAAGCGTAATTAAAAAAGTCTCAGGTAAATACATTATGAACCTCTTGTTCCTTTTAATTTATATTTTTTATAATATTGCACAATAGTTTCCTTTCCGTACAAAATTTGTTGTATCGTTATAATTATTAATTATTTGTTTAAGTTAAAATGAAGATATAATTTTCTTCATATTATCCCTGTTTAAAAATTTTTATTTTACGACTTAGTATCGTATTATTTTCAGCACGATTATTTAATTTCTTTAAACATAGTTTTTCCTTTCGTATAAAATTAATAAGCTATTCTTATCTGTAAGAGGCGCTGATACTTAGAAAGAGATAAGTTCAACTCTTATGTTATTACTGTAACAAATATTGGTGAGTTTGTCGAGCAAAATCATATTATTTTTGCTTAAAAATGTTGATTATTTATACTTAATAATCAATTACTTATTTTTAAATTTTGAGGGCGTTAAATCCTCTGTTTAGACACTTATCGTAATACCGGAAAATTGGCATCCAAATTGACTTTCGCCTTGATGAGTTGAGCGACGACAACTAAAGAAAAGTTCAGGGGAAGCATATGTATCATAGGGAAGTACCTCAATAGCTTGAACTTCTTTTTGAGTAAGTTGAGAGACGATGATCCCTTTAAGATCACAGAGATAGCGGTTAGGAGAAGAGCTAGCTTTGAAAAAATCTTTAAATTTGAGTCCGAAAGCTTCATAAACCTCAACGCCAACTTCAAAATTCTCTTGTCCTATAGCTGGTCCTAAAGAGGCATAAATTTTATTGGCACCATGCTTTTTCATCTGTTGGACAGTCTTGCCCGCAATATTTTTTACAGTACCACGCCAACCAGAATGAACGGCTCCTATAAGGCCGGCTTCGGGATCTGCTAAAAATACTGGAATACAATCGGCAGTTAAGACGCCTAAAACAAAACCTGGAGAATTAGTGATAAGTCCATCTACTTTAGGTAATATCTTATCGTGCAGAGCTTCTGTTACAAAGAGAATATTATCTTCATGAACTTGGTTCATTAGTATTAAGGGTTTCTTATCAAACCATTCTTTAATTCTATTATGATTTTCCTGAACAAATTCTTCATGGTCGCCTTTTGTCTTACTTAAGTTTAAGGAAGCATGAACGCCTTGTGAAACGCCACCTATCCTCGTGAAGAAGCCCTGCTTGATAAGGGGGAATTGCGCGAGTAGGGGGGAAGTCAAGGGATTCAGCATGCTGTATAAACCTCAAGTACTTTGAAGAGAGAACCCATTTGATAAGTACTCAGTAATCGATTAAGCCCCTTTACCATTGAATTTTTTTGAGAGAGAGAGGCATTTTGCATCAATTTCTCTGTCCACATTTCAATTCCCCAGGATTTTAAAAAATCGCTTTGAAGAGCGATATACTTAATAAGTGTTGGGAATTTGTTAAGTGTTTTTATCAACATATTAAAGTTAACATGGGCCGTTAAATCAGCCTCTCCAAGATGGTCAAAAGGAGAAATATATTGGTGTTTATACAAAGCTTGAAAGGTATCTCCTATTCCCTCAGTATAACCATAATCAATAAATAAAGCGGTACCTTGGTGTTGATTCAAATATGATCCAATTTGTTGTATAATATTAATTGCTTCTGGGCAAATTTCATAGATGTCTCCTGGCTTAAGCGGGTGAGGAAAAGAGATATTCATAAAATCAAGAGATGTTTCATTTAAAGAAAATGCAAGTTTATCTTGTGAATTTATATGAACGCCTCTTTCATACCAACCAGAAGAAGTTAGCTCATATTGATGAATAGGAAAAGCATCTAAGAACTCATTTGCAATAATAAACATTGGTAACTCTTGTGACATCTCTAAGGCGTCAGCAAGAGAATCGAACCATTGAGGTTTATACTTTGAAAGCGCAGCTTTCTGATTTTCTTTTAAATGTGGATTAATGTCGACAAGATACAGGTGTAAGCCATTTATAAAATCGTTCTTTTGAGAAGCTATTCGTAAGAGATCTGTTAAAAGCGTACCGCGACCTGGACCAAGTTCTAAAAGGATAAAAGGAGAGGGGCAACCTAATTGTTCCCAACGACTCAAAAGCCAAAAGCCAAGAGTCTCACCAAAAAGTTGAGAAATCTCTGGAGCCGTTATAAAATCATTCTGTACGCCAATAGCTTGCTGTTGAGCATAATAACCATATTTTGGATCTTGAAGAGCAATTTTCATAAAATCGTGAGTACTTAACCACTTAGTTTCCTTCAGAAAAGCCCGAAGATAGTTCTCACACGGCGTCATGAGTAAACACTTTTCTATGCGCTAAAACCGCAAGTCCAATCCCAACAAGAAGAAGGGGAAGTGTTAACCATTGACCTAAAGTTGTTCCCCAAAATAGGTAACCAATTTCCTGATCTGGTTCTCTAAAACACTCAACAACAATACGTGCCAGAGAATACCCAATTGAAAAAAGACCAGCAAAAAGGCCACAATACTTTTGTCGCCAAGATGTAAAACGTTCCAGCAGAAAAAAAGTTAAGAAAAGTAGCAAACCTTCAGTTGCGGCTTCATAGAGTTGACTTGGATGGCGAGGTAAAGCGTCGACGTGAGGGAATATCATGCCCCATGTTTTGCCTGTAGGTCTGCCCCAAAGTTCGCCATTAATAAAGTTCGCGATACGACCAAAAAAAATTCCAATAGACGAAGTACAAGCAGCAAGATCCATAAGTTCTAAAAAAGATAAACGATGCTTACGACAAAACCATATAGAAACCGCTAAAAAGCCAAGGAAGCCTCCATGAAAAGACATCCCGGGCTGCCAGAGAAATAAAATTTCCCAGGGTTTATGAAAATAATAAAGCGGGGCATAAAAGAGGGCATGACCAAACCGGCCTCCGAGAACAATCCCTAACGTTGCAAAAGCTATAAAATCAGTGAAATTTTGAGCTGTAATTTTAAGGGGTTTTTTATTTATTAACCATATTGCGTACCGCCATCCTAAAAGAATACCTGCAACGTAAGCGAGGCCATACCAATGAATCGTTAAGGGACCTAATTTTAGGGCAATAGGATTTATTTTTGGATACATTAAGATCATTAATTACCTATAGGGGTTTAGTTGTGTTAAGTAATTCTGGACATATTTTTTAGCACCTTCTTCTAATGATGTAAAAGGTTTCTGATATCCTATTTTTTGAAGAGATGTCATTTGTGCTTGTGTATAATATTGATATTTTTCACGTAAGCTTTCCGGCATTTCAATGAATTTTATTTTTGAGGGGCGATTAAGAGCATTAAAAACAGCGTGTGCAAGGTCAAGGAAAGAACGGGCTTTTCCTGTGCCAATATTAAAAAGGCCACTAAAGTGAGGGTTTTGATAAAGCCAGACCATGATATCAATACAATCATCAACCCATATAAAGTCTCTCAGCTGGCAACCATCTTGGTAATCTGGGTTATAAGATTTAAAAAGCCTAGCAGAAGAACTTGTTTTTAAGCTTTCAAAAATATGGCTTACGACACTTTGTTGACCTCCTTTATGATATTCATTAGGTCCGTAAACGTTAAAAAATTTAAGGCCAATATATTGAGGTGGAAGAGGCTTCTTTGCTTCTTTTAAACTTGCGATGCGAAGATCAAAAGCATGTTTGCTCCATCCATAAACATTGAGAGGAAGTAACTTTTTAAGCTCACCAACAGATTGTCCGTCGTTAAATCCTTGGCTTCCATCACCATAAGTTGCGGCGGACGAAGCATAAATAAATTGCTTTTGATGTTCTGTGCACCATTCCAGTAAACGGGAAGAAAAAGTTAGATTGTTGGCGATAACAAGATCTGCGTCAGTTTCTGTCGTTGTTGAAATAGCACCTAGATGGAAAATGGCTTTAATTTTTGAAATATGCGAATTTAAGAAAGTAAATGTCTCGGTTGGTAAAATAAGGTCAGCAAGATTGCGTTGTCGCAGGTTTTTCCATTTTTCATCTTTCCCAAGGGTATCAATAGCTATAAGAGGTTCTTGTATTTCTTGCTCAAGCCTGGCAAGCAGATTTGAACCTATGAAGCCCGCACCTCCTGTAATCACTAACATATGCTTCCCCTTTCTCTTCTTATTGACAAAATATAAGCTGGCAATTCAACTCTCGCAAGTTATAATCTAAGGAAAACGGAGTGGAAAATGCAGAGCGAAAATAGATTATTTGATGACGTCATAAAAGGCATGTGTAAAATGTTGGGTGCTTTATGTAAAGTAAAGAAAAATTTATGTAATACCGATACACAACCCTCACCATCTCAAGAAAAAAGGAAAGAGAAATAAAGGAATCGCGAATTCTCTTGGGGGAAGTCTACTTGATGTGGTATGAAATCACCAAATTTCTCATATTGGAGGTTTTATTTGCCACGTTCATCTATAGAAAATCTTATGCCCTCTAATAATCCTATTGATTTTATTGAAGAAACATTAAATTCTGAAGAGTGGCCTTGCTATCGATTAAGTGCAGAAGAACTATTGATTGAGATTCCAGGACGGTGGTGTGATTATCGTTTGCAGTTCTTATGGCAAGAAGATCTTAATATTTTGCAGCTTTTTTGCTTAATGGATATACGTTTGCAAGCAAAAGTTAAAACTGAAATCCAAGAACTTTTATGCCTTATCAATGAAAAATTAGCCCTTGGTCATTTTGAGATGATGCCGGATGAGAACGTGCCAACCTTTAGGTACGGCTATCTTCTTTTAAATGTTAAAAACTTAGCTATTGAAGTTGTTGAAGAGATGATTAATATTAGTATTGCCGAGTGTGAAAAGTTTTATCCTGCTTTTCAATTTGTAATTTGGGGTGGAAAATCTGCGAAAGAAGCTGCATCCGTTGCAATGCTTGATACAGTAGGTGAAGCATAACAACATAAGCTAAGGTGTTAGCTTCATGGAAATAAAAATATTACATTCTAAAACTGTTGAGACTGCTCTAGAGATGTTAAAAGACACATCTTGGGATGCCTTGACGATGGAAGCTCTAGCGGCAAAAATGTCGCTAACCCCCATACAACTTTATACTCTTTTCCCAACGCGGTGTGATCTTTTGAAAGGGATTGTGCAATTACTCGATGAAAAGATGATTTCGCTTTATCAAGAAGGAAAAGAAAGTCTTTCTCTTCATGAAAAGTTATTTGATATCATTATGTGCCGTTTTGAAGCGTTAGAAAGTTACAAAAAAGCCTTAAAAAATATTTTTCTTACAGTGTGGCGAGACCCCATTAGCTTTCCAAGTGGGATTTTCTCAGGCTTCCATTCTATGCGGTTAATTCTGGAAACGGTGGGTGTGCCGGTGGAAGGAATTAAAGGTGGGTTGAACATAAAAATTCTTTCTTTTTTTTATCTTTATACGCTCAAAATATGGTTTGAGGATGAAACCCAAGACATGGCCAAGACTTTGGCGCAAGTGGATCAGGGACTTAAAAATATCATCGATTTCATAAATGTATAGTTTGTTAACGTATCTTTAACTTTTTCATTTAAGAATAAACCCTGGCCAAGTTAAACAGGGAGGAAATATAATGAAAAAAACACTTATTCTATGGTCTTTTTACATCTTTTCATTGATGCTTGTGAGCGCGCTACAAGCTGGAAACGGTAATCCTTGGGATCCAAGAGGTAAATTTACAGATGAGAGAGATGCAGTCACAGAAGAGAATGGCGCACATGCTCAATCTGATGAGGAAGAAAATTCAAATAAAAATGCTGAAGTTGAATAATAATAAAACGCTTTAATAAAGAAGAAAAAGGCTTCGACTAATCCCGAAGCCTTTTTTCTTAAAACTTAAAATCCTTTTAAAATAAGAGTGTATAAATTTCCAATAGTACCACTATCCCATTGAGAAGATAGCAACTCTTTTATCTTGCGACTCCACTTCATCAACCAAGCACGCTTAATTTCAATGTTATCTTCTAAGCTCGGCTGTTTTGTAGTCGCAACATTGGTTATAAGCTTATCTTTCCCATCTTCAAAAAAGGCGCCATAATAAGCTTGATCTTGAATGAAAGCAGGCGCCAAGCAGATGATTTGAACCATAGTAGGAGCATCCCAGACATTGAAGGCTATGATACCAGCAACTGTTTTGGCAAGAGAAAAAAGGCTACCATTTATAAAAGAAGTCCATCCTAAAGTTTTTCTGAACCATTGAAAATCTCCGAGATGTTCTAATGAAAATGCATTGCGCCAACCTCGCATATACTTTTCTTGGGTATCTACTTCAGTAAAGGACCGAAAGAGCGTATCAAAAATAGAAGCTGCCCAAGCTATCCCATTGGCTGTAAGCGCTGGCATAGAAAACATGTTGATTAGAAGTTGCTCAAGGACATACTCCATTGTGACTGCACGACCAACCGTTGCAGCATATGTTAAAGCTGTATTTAAGTAGTCAAGAAACTCTTCTTTCCAAGCGAGAGGAACATCTTGCTGTGCTTGAAAATTCATTAAGCGAGCATTAGCTGTCAAAAGTTCTGTTTGCTCATCTGCTTGGTTCTCAGATGAGTTTGCTTCATAATTCATTGTCGTTGCAGATTGAAGAAAAAGAGCACTTAAAGCAAATACTTCTTGGTTGCCAACTTCTGGATCAATAAGCCTATTTATATTCATTTTATTAAATATGTGATTATGAAGTTTTTTGACAAAAGCATCACTCTTTGCAATTGCCTTTTGACAATTTTCCAATGATTCCAGCATGAGGAGCCTTTTTTGATGACTAACTTGTGTGTCATATGCATATTTACAAAATAATCTGTCTATCCTTGCACGCCCAGTCTCATAGTACCTCGTTCCCCATAATCCTAAATATGCCCAACCTGTTCCATAAAATACATTTGGAAAATTCTTTATATAGGCTAAAGCAACAACACCAACGTTCACAACTGCATCAAGTCCAGAAGCAAAAACGAGTAATCCAATAGCAGCCTTATGCCCTGTTGAAAGCTCTACTATACAAGGTGTAGATTCAATTTTTCTTAGCTCGCGATCAATATAATCCTGAGCGGCCCGGTTTAATTTACTATGAAGTAATTTAACTTTTTCGCTGTTATCTTGTTGTGCTTTTGATTCTGAATACAACTTGCGTAATTCTCTTACGACGTCATCACTCGGCAGAGTATCTAAGTCTTGATAGGCTGCACGTAATTCAGTCTCCACTTGTTCAACCGACTTTATTGCTTTTTCTAGATCTTTACGTGTGGAAAAAGCTTGTTGGCCAGATAAAGTATCTGTAATGGTATAAAACCTTTCTCCTAAAATCATAGCAAAACAAGGGGTTGTTGTGATCATTGTCCATGTAACAATACCGGTGGAAAGACCTTCACCAATTGGGATATGGAAAAAATCTCCAACTGAACTCACAAGTGTTCCAGTCGCAGGAGTTGAGGGAACACAACCTACTAAACCACCTAGTATTCCAGCTGCTAGCGATCTTTTTGATCTTGAGAGATTAAAAAAGCGTTTATCCATTTCTTGCATAAATGTTGTTAAGCTGTCCCAATTAAAAGTTTGCGAAGAAGAAGCTGGCTCTGGTCCATAAAAAACCATTGCACTTTCAAGTTGTTGGTCTGGTTTAAAAGAAAAAAGATCACTTGGTTTTTGTGAGCTGATTTCATGACCTCTGCGCCTAGGTGACGGAGACCCACGATCTAAATGTCTAACACTAGGATTTTCGATAGGCTCAAAAGGGCTGATAAGAATGCTATCACTTTCCTTACGCGCAGGGACGGGTATAGGTCCTAGGCTGCCATTTCCAGCAATTTGTGGTGCAACTGCAATGGTAAGACCTCCTTCATCTCCTTTTGTATAATGGATACGGGTACGACGAGAGTTTTCTTCGTTGTTAGGGTCAGTCGCATGACAATTTAAAGATAAGGCAAAAAAGAAAAAAAATGAAAATAAATGGAAAAAATTTTTGAACGGTTGTGTGTGTGTAGCTATCATGAATCTCCCCTTTCATGTTTTTTTAAATTATTGAAAAAATTAAATTTTTTAGAAAATTTTCAATAAATTTTATTCTTTATATTATATTTGATGAAGGATGGCAATTAACTTTTCTCATAGGAAACTTGCGAGGGAAAAAGTATTAGATTTGAAGCCAAAATTTTCTTACTTACCGACGAATAAGAAAATATTAACTTTTATACTGAATAATGAAGAAGTTGTTAAAAAGGAGGACACAAGAATGATGAATAAATTAGCTAATTTAATTTTTGCTTTTACAGTTTTAGCAGTAGCACATCATCTTTATGCAGGTCGTGGCAATCCTTGGGATCCGCGTCATGATGATAATAAGAATGTGATAAGCGATGAGAATTCAGCTCAAGCAGAACAGCCAGAAGAAATAGAGTAAAATTGTTTTAATGAGAAGAGCTTTAAAGTCGGACTAAAGTTCATTTTATACTTTTCTTTAAAGCATTTAGCAGGGCAAAATTTTTGAAACTTCTTGACCTATTTATATTCTAGAGAGATAATGAATAGTATAAGGATAAAGGGAGAACAACATGGGAAATCAATCTAATTCTGATAAGAAGACACAAAATAATCCATTTGAATTTTTTAAAGATATGAAAATGCCTTCCATTGATTATGAGGCACTTTTGACGATTCAACGTCAAAATCTTGAAGCCCTTGCAAATACACAAAAATCAGCGATGGAAGCGATTAAGACGATCGCAGGCCTTCACCAAGAATATACAAAGAATGTCGTTGATCAAGCGAATCAGACACTTAAGCAAGTAATGAGTGCAAAAACGCTTGAAGAGCAAATGAAAATTCATGGGGAAGCTGTAAAGGCAGGCATTCAAGACTGGATGAAGCATACGCAACACGTCAGTAAGCACTGGACAGAAAGCAGCAAAGATCTTCATGAAGATATGGGTGCTTCTATAAAGAAAAATATGAAACATGCGCAAGATTTTTATGAGAAAGCCAAGAAAGCGCATTAATTAGAAATTTTTAAGATTTGACGTTTTTTTAGCTGAAAAAGAGGAGGGATCCTCCTCTTTAATTATTTAGAATAAGAGACATGTGATAAAGGGGATAGAGTTTTCCTGATACATTTAAAGCGTAAGGTTTAGTTCCCCATACTCTGAAACCACAAGATTCATATAATTTTCTTGCTGGAATATTAGTTGCTTCAACGCTTAAGTAAATGACTTGGCATTTCATTCCTTCGTAAGCGTGATGGAGCGCAGATTTCATCAGTAATTTCCCAACACCATTTTTCCGATAAGCAGGTTGGACGTAAGTGCCTCAAAAGGTACATTTGTGCCGAATGTTAGCTAGTCGATTCTGAAGTATGAAGAAAAGCAAGGAAGCGCCTATAGTACAGAGAATTATTTT
>MKUV01000064.1 GCA_001898725.1 Caedibacter sp. 37-49 | reverse complement strand
ACTTTCCAACTTTGCAACATTATAGCACCTCAGGAGCAAGAGAGATAATTTTCATAAAATTCTTCGCACGAAGTTCACGCGTAACTGGACCGAAAATACGTGTTCCAAGAGGTTCCATATTATTATTGATCAGAACAGCCGCATTACGATCAAAGCGAATAGCTGTCCCATCTTGACGACGTACTTCTTTTGAAGTCCTTACAATTACTGCCTTATGTACTTCACCTTTTTTTACTCGGCGATCTGGAATTGCATCTTTTACGGCGACGATTATAACGTCCCCGACAGAAGCATAACGTCGTCCAGTTCCACCTAACACGCGAATACATTCAACGCGACGCGCACCTGAATTATCAGCAACTTCTAAATTTGTTTGTTCTCTAATCATTGTTTTGCCTTAACCTTTTAGGCTTGTTCTTTAATAACTTCCCAACACTTACGCTTCGAAAGTGGGCGACACTCACGAATTGTTACTTGCTCACCAACTTGACATTGATTGCTTTCATCATGAGCTGCATATTTTTTCGAACGCGTAATAAACTTTTTATACATTGGATGCTGCACACGACGCTCAACACGAATGATAGCAGTCTTTTCACACGCAGTACTTACAACAACACCTTGTAAAACTCTCCGAGGCATTCTAAGGCTCCTTATGCTGATGCTTTGTTCAGCGTACTTTGACGCTGAAGCGTTTTAATTTGAGCAATTTCTCTTCTCGCCTCACGAAAACGGGCAGTTGATGAGATTTGGCCAGCAACTCGCTGAAACCGGAGATTCATCAATTCTCTTTTCAACTGAATTACCATATCTTGTAATTCAGAATGCGTTTTCCTTTTTAAATCTTCTACCTTTAACATCCTTTTATCCTTCAGCGCCAATACGTGCTACAAAGCGGGTTTTGATAGGAAGCTTCGCTGCCGCTAACTCGAATGCTCTTTTTGCCAGATCTACGGGGATGCCGTCAAGCTCAAACATAATTCTTCCAGGCGCAACACGGCAAGCCCAGTACTCAGGATTCCCCTTACCACTTCCCATACGCACTTCGGCTGGTTTTGTTGACACAGGAACATCCGGAAAAATTCTAATCCATACACGGCCTGCACGACGGATATGACGCGTAATTGCACGACGCGCTGCTTCGATCTGACGTGCAGTCACACGAGCAGGCTCAAGTGCCTTTAAACCATAAGCGCCAAAATTAAGTGCAGTTCCACCTTTTGCAACACCATGGATACGGCCCTTATGCGCTTTACGATATTTTGTTCTTTTAGGAGCTAACATCTCTCACCTTTTACTTTTTAAGCGTTTGTTTGAGCTGAATTGCGATTTTCGACAGCTAAAGGATCACGCTCTAAAATTTCACCTTTAAAAATCCATACCTTAACCCCACAAATGCCGTAGGTCGTCTTTGCCTCGCCATGACCATAATCAACATCTGCACGCAAAGTGTGCAAAGGAACACGTCCTTCTCTATATTGCTCGTCACGTGCAATTTCAGCACCTCCCAAACGGCCAGATACCAAGATACGCATACCTTTTGCGCCCAAACGCATTGTTGTTTGCATAGCGCGTTTCATAGCGCGGCGATAGCTGACACGTCGTTCAATTTGCTGAGCAATACTTTCCGCAACTAACTTTGCATCAAGTTCAGGCTTGCGCACCTCAACGATATTAAGGCTTACTTCCCCGTCAACCATTTTTGCAAGGTCTGTACGAAGTTTTTCAATATCTGTCCCCTTCTTACCAATAACGACACCAGGTCTTGATGCATGAATCGTTACAACGGCTCTTTTAGTAGGGCGTTCGATAATAATCTTCGAGATACCAGCTTGAGGTAATTTTTTATAAAGATATTCACGAATTTTGATATCTTCAATAAGTAAATCACCATAATTCTTACTTGCAAACCACCTTGAATCCCAAGTTCTGTTAATTCCAAGGCGTAAGCCAATCGGTTTTACTTTTTGTCCCATTATGCTTGATCCCTTTGCTCGCGTAAAATAACACTAATACGACTAAAAGGCTTTATTATTCTTGAGCCTCGTCCACGTGCACGTGCCATAAAACGTTTCATAATTAAACTTTTTCCAACATAAGCTTCCGCAACATACAAATTATCCATATCTAGACCATGGTTATTCTCTGCGTTAGAAATTGCCGAAACAACTAGATCATAAACAGCTTTTGCAGACCGCTTTTTTGAAAACATTAAATGATCTAAAGCATCACTTACATGTTTTCCACGAATCATTCCTGCAATTAAATTTAGCTTCTGGGGACTAATTCTTAAAGTGCGTAGTGTTGCACCAGCCTCAGTCTTAGCAAGCTTACGCGGTGTCGCTTTCTTTGACATTGTTATCCTCTTTTAGCCTTCTTATCACCAGCATGGCCATGGAATGTACGCGTTAACGCGAACTCACCAAATCGATGCCCGATCATTTCTTCAGTTACAAATACAGGTATGAACTTATGGCCATTATGTACAGCAAAAGTCAAGCCTACAAATTGCGGCATAATTGTTGAACGCCGCGACCAGGTTTTAATAACATCTTTACGTGCACTTTCTTGAGCTACTTCTGCTTTTTTCAGAAGAAAGCCATCTACAAAAGGACCTTTCCAAACCGAGCGTGCCACTACTTCAACTCCTTAATTAAACTACTTTTTATTTCGTCTTCTAATAATCATCTTATCAGAAGGTTTTTTACCTCTGGTCTTTTTACCCTTCGTTGGCTTACCCCAAGGTGTAACAGGGTGACGTCCACCAGATGTTTTACCTTCACCACCACCATGTGGGTGATCGATCGGGTTCATTGCAACACCGCGAACAACAGGACGACGACCAAGCCAGCGTGAACGACCTGCTTTTCCTAAGCTCACGTTCTTTTGATCTGGATTTGAAACAGCCCCAATTGTCGCACGGCATTCGCCGGACACTACTCTTAGTTCGCCTGAAGTCAGACGTAGTTGTATATTTCCCGCATCACGTCCAATAATTTGAGCATAAGTTCCAGCAGAACGCGCAAGCTGTCCACCTTTTCCAGGTCTCATTTCAATATTGTGAATGATCGTTCCAACAGGAATTCCTTTTAAAGACAAACAATTTCCTGTCTTAATATCTGCCTTGTCTCCAGATTCCACTTGGTCTCCAAGAGCCAAACGTTGAGGGGCTAAAATATAAGAAAGTGTATCATCTTCATAACGAATAAGAGCAATAAAGGCTGTTCGATTTGGATCATACTCCAGACGCTCAACTTTCGCAATCATCCCATCTTTACGGCGCTTAAAATCGATAACACGATAGCGCTGTTTATGACCACCACCTCTTTGGAAAGAAGTAATACGTCCATTGTTATTGCGGCCACCTGTTTTCTTCTTACCTTCTGTAAGCGTCTTTACAGGCTTACCATTCCATAATTCTGAACGATCCACTAAAATAAGTTGGCGTTGTCCAGGGGTTGTGGGTCTAAATGTCTTTAATGTCATTTTATAATCCTGCACCTACATCAATGGTATGACCTTCAGCTAAAGTAACAATCGCTTTTTTATAGTCACTACGACGTCCTTCAAGGCCTTTAAATCTCTTCTTCTTTCCCTTTTGAAGAATTGTATTGACGGCGACAACCTTAACTTTAAAAATTTGCTCAATAGCACTCTTAATTTCTGGTTTTGTTGCTTCTAAAAGCGTTTTAAACCCGTACTGGCGAAATTGGGTTACTGTTGTTGACTTTTCAGTCATCAGAGGCGCTTGAATAACAGAAAGCGCACGCTCAATTCCAATCAGTTGGTGTTTAACATCATTCTTTTTCATTTTAGCCTCTGTTCTATACTTTCTACAGCCGCTTTTGTTAAAATTAATGTTTCGCAACGAAGAATGTCATAAACATTCAAACCTTGTTGCGGAAGAACATCAATATAAGGAATATTACGGGTAGCTAAAGCAAAATTTTTATTTACCTCAATGCCATCAACAAAAAGAGCTTTAGTTACACCAAGTTTTTCCAGATTTTTAACTGCATCTTGTGTTTTTGAACTATTTTGTTCAAGAGAATCAATAATAAAAAGCTTTCCTTCTGCAAGCTTAGATGAAAGTGCTGTCATCAATCCAAGACGACGTACTTTTTTCTGCAAGCTATAGCCATGATCACGAACAACGGGCCCAAATATAACCGCACCACCACGGAATTGTGGAGAGCGAAGACTTCCTTGACGAGCACGCCCCGTACCCTTTTGTTTCCAAGGCTTACGCGTTGTTCCGCTGATATCGCTGATTCCACGTGTTTTATGAGTCCCGGCACGGCGCTTTGCCAATTGCCAATTCACAACTCGCGTCAGAATATCACGACGTACTGGAAGACCAAAAACTTCAGAAGATAGCTCTATCTGGCCTACTTTTTTATTTTCTAAACTAATAATATCGCACTTTATCATCGAAACACTCTAAATTTATTCTGTTGTTTCTGTTGGCGTTTCCACCTCAACAGATTTTACTTCTTCCGTTTCTTTTGAAGTTGAAGCTTTCTCTGCTTTCGCACTTGCTTCTTTCTTCACTAGAAGAGATGCTGGATATGGCGCACTTTCTGGGCGAACCTTCTTTATTGCATCCTTGATCACCACATAAGAACCTTCACCACCAGGAACATTTCCACGTACAAAAATAAGCCCTTTATCAACATCAGTTGAAAAAATTTGCAAATTTTGTGTTGTAATCTGTTCACATCCAAGATGGCCTGCCATTTTCTTTCCCTTGAAAACACGCCCAGGATCTTGACGCTGCCCAGTTGAACCATGGCTTCTATGTGTAATAGACACACCATGAGAGGCCCTTAGTCCACCAAAATTGTGACGCTTCATAACACCAGCGAAACCCTTACCCACTGATGCTCCAGTGACGTCAACATACTGACCAGGAACAAAATGATCAACAGAAATCTGCGCACCAAGTTCAAGTAAAGCATCTTGAGCGACACGAAACTCTTTTAGAACTCTTTTAGGTTCAATTTTTTTCTTCGCAAAACCATCACGCACAGGCTTTGAGACTTTTTTCGCTTTAATAACGCCTACACCAATTTGAACCGCGTTATAACCGTGCTTCTCTTCTGTTTTTACGTCAGTGACCTGACATGCATCAACCTTTAATAGTGTCACCGGAATGTGCTCACCCTGAGGGCTGAGAACGCGTGTCATTCCTAACTTTTCTGCAATTAATCCTGTGCGCATCATTCTCTCCTAGAGCTTAATCTCAACATCAACACCCGCAGCTAAATCTAGCTTCATCAAGGCATCAACAGTTTGTGGAGACCATTCTGTAATATCTAATAACCGTTTGTGAGTTCGAATTTCGAACTGTTCTCTTGATTTCTTATCAATATGAGGAGAACGGTTAACTGTAAACACTTCCTTTTTAGTAGGCAAAGGAATCGGGCCGCATACGCGTGCGCCAGTCCGCTTTGCAGTATTCACTATCTCGCGCGTTGATTGGTCTAGGACGCGATGATCAAACGCTTTTAATCGAATCCGAATATTTTGGTTTTCCATTCTCTAACTCATAAAATGAAGCGCCGTAGACCAGCGCCTCTGTTCAACAATCACCCTTAGGACTAAGCGAGGATTTTAGTGACGACGCCCGCACCGACTGTCCGGCCACCTTCACGTACCGCAAAGCGTAACCCTTCATCCATCGCAACAGGCGCTATCAACTCTGCCGTCAACTTAATGTTATCCCCAGGCATAACCATCTCAACACCCTCAGGAAGCTTAACCGTTCCTGTCACATCCGTCGTACGGAAGTAAAACTGAGGACGATAGTTATCAAAGAATGGCGTATGACGCCCACCCTCTTCCTTCGTCAAAATAACAACTTCTGCCTCAAACTTCGTATGCGGCGTAATCGTCCCTGGCGCTGCCAACACCTGACCACGCTCAACATCCTCACGACCAACACCCCGTAAAAGAGCCCCTATGTTATCACCCGCTTCTCCACGATCAAGAAGCTTACGGAACATCTCAACACCCGTAACTGTCGACTTCACAGTATCCTTAATTCCCACAATCTCAATTTCTTGACCAACGTTAATAACGCCACGCTCAACACGACCCGTCACAACCGTTCCACGACCAGAAATCGAAAATACATCTTCAATCGGCATCAAAAACGGCTTCTCAACATCACGCGCAGGTTGAGGAATGTAAGAATCAACCGCTGCCATCAATTGTAAAATCGCTTCCTTCCCAATCTTGTCTTCACGTCCCTCAAGCGCACACAACGCTGATCCCTTAACAATCGGAATTTGATCTCCAGGAAATCCATAAGATGTTAGCAAGTCTCTAATCTCTAACTCAACCAAGTCTAACAACTCAGGATCATCAACCATATCAACCTTGTTCATAAACACAACCAACGCAGGAACGTTAACCTGACGTGCCAACAAAATGTGCTCTCTCGTCTGTGGCATCGGACCATCCGCCGCAGACACAACCAATATACCACCATCCATCTGCGCCGCACCCGTAATCATGTTCTTTACGTAATCAGCGTGCCCAGGACAGTCAACGTGTGCATAGTGACGATTCGTCGTCTCATACTCAACGTGCGCCGTCGATATCGTAATACCACGAGCCTTCTCTTCAGGCGCCTTGTCAATCTGATCGTACGCCGTAAACGTCGCCCCGCCACTCTCCGCTAATACCTTCGTTATCGCCGCTGTCAACGTCGTCTTACCATGGTCAACGTGACCAATCGTTCCCACGTTACAATGTGGCTTCGTACGCTCAAACTTCGCCTTA
>MKUV01000063.1 GCA_001898725.1 Caedibacter sp. 37-49 | reverse complement strand
GACAAAAAGCAAGGCAAAAGTCTTTACTATTTACCGATCTTAACCTCCTCATTAAGAAAATTAAGCAGATCCTTAACAAGAGGCTTAAAGCTGAGAAAAGATTAGGATGTAATTATCACCTTATTGATCATTCTTGTGATGCTGAATTTAAGAAGCAAGTCATACCTTATCTTCCTATATCTTGATCCTTTCTCTGTTAAAGGATGCTTATTTATGAAGCAATTCTTCTCAAGCAAGAAACAATAAAGAATATAAGCGTTTTATCCACAATGTTTTCCCTTAAAAATGGGGATAATTTTTATTTAACAGAAAAGGGAATAAGTGTTACAAGAACGTTACTTCATCCCAAAGGACATTTTTATGAATGACAGACCTAAACTTACGATCAAGAAGCCCTTAAGCTTAGAGAAGCAATCTCAGCTGTCTCAAGGGCTTCAATATCTTGCTCCAAATATGCCAAAAAAACTTTCTGCTAAAGAACAAGAACATCTGATGAAACAGGCTCAAAAGAAGAAGAGAGAAGGAATTAAAACAGCTTTAGGATGGCTCTATGAAAAGTTTCCTGCTTGCTTTAATATAAAGGAAATAAAGCCTCTCAAACTTCATATTGAAAAAGATATTTATCCATATCTTGACCAAGAAGGAGCCCCCTCAAGAATTAAAGTAAGACTTGCGCTTAAATATTACACTCAAAATATTAACTATATAAAAGCTCTTATCACTGACACACATAGATATGATTTATCAGGTCACCAAGTTGAAGAAATCACTCAAGAACAAAAAGCTTATGCTCAAGATAAACTTGATAAAATTCTTCAAATAATAAAGACAAAAAATCGTTATAAAAACAAATCTTCTAGCCAAGAAAAAGCAGACAATTCTTAATAAAAAGAGTAAGATAAATCTTATATTATTTGACTTTTCAAGAGTTCTTATACCATGTCTAAAAACAGATTAAGCCCGCACGATCGTTTCATCCGTTCTGTCTTTACGAACCCTAAAGTCGTGAGAGAATTTTTTGAAGCCAATCTTCCTGAAAAGGTAAAAGAAGCTATTGATCTCAATACTATTGAACCACAAAAAGAATCTTTTATAGACGACAAGCTTAAACAGCAAATTTCAGACATTCTGTTTGCTACCAAGTTTAATAATGAAGAGGGTTATCTGTATGTGTTGATGGAGCATGCCTCTACCCCAGACAAAATGCTTCCCCTAAGGCTTGTGAAATACATGTCAGCTATTGTGGATCAACACCTTAAGAAGAGCGAAAGTAATAAGCTTCCAATCATCTATCCTTTGGTTTTGTACACAGGACAAAAGCCTTTTCCTTATTCAACGGATCTCTTTGAACTTTATGGCGCTAATAAAGACTTAGCGCGTGGGATTATGGGAAGGCCATATAAACTCGTTGATCTTACTCAAGCTTCAGACGAAGATTTGAAGAAGTACTTTTGGTTTGGAGCTGCTGCTCTTATTGCAAAGCATATTAAAGATCCCGATATTATGCCAACTTTGAAAGTTGCCATTGATCATTTTAGAAAGATTGAAAGTCTCGGTGAAAAGCAGTATATTGAAGAATATATCTATGTCACTTTGTCCTATATTGTTGAAGCAGCTGAGATAAAAGATAAAGAGGCATTTATAGAGACCATACGTAAGGGTCTTACTGAAATAAATGAGGAAAAGATTATGACACTCGCTGAACAATGGAAACAAGAAGGTTTACAGCAAGGTAAGCTAGAAATTGCCCGTTCTATGATGTTAAAAGGCCTCGATACACAGATCATTATGGAAGTTACGGGTCTAACTAAAGAACAAGTCTCTGAGCTTATCCACTAGTTTTATACTACTTAAGCTAGTTACTTTTTTACCTAGAATAATAACATTCCGATGTCGTAGCCTATTTCATCTATTGGGCTTCTTTATTACTATAATTCTTCACATTTAAAAATTCATAGCAACTATGCAATAATATTTCTTGATATTTGAACTTTTATCATTTATGCCTATAAGGAAGGAGGGTAAAAACTAACCGAGAAAATTAAAATGAACCCTTTACCCTTAGCCTCTAATTCATTTCCTTCTTACCACCCTTTACCATTTTATTTTATGCAAGTTACAGCAGGTTTCCCCTCTCCTGCTCTCGATTATACTGAAAAATCTTTAGACCTTAATGAGCATTTAACCCCAAATCCTATCTCCACTTTCTTTTTGCGAGCGACAACTGATGTCCTTAAAGAATCAGGTATTTTAGCAGGTGATCTTCTCATTGTTGATCGAAGCCTTAAACCTCAATCAGGAGATATTGTCATTGCTGCTATAGCCGGTGAACTTTGTATCAGGCGTTTTGAAAAAATGGATAAGAAAATAATCCTTAAAACAGATGAGAATTATAATGAACCATTTTTCTTAACTGCTGATGATGATATTCAAATATGGGGTGTTGTTACAGCAGCCATTCATTCCCTCTAATGCGTAAAATAGCTCTTGTTGATATTAACAACTTTTACGTTTCATGTGAGCGGGTGTTTAGACCTGATCTATGGAATAAACCTGTCGTTGTCTTAAGTAATAATGATGGCTGTGCTATTGCTAGATCTAACGAAGCCAAGAACTTAGGGATTAAGATGGGTGAGCCTTATTTCAAGTTTAAGGAGATTGCTCAAAAGTTCGATATTGCTATCTTTTCTTCAAACTACACCCTTTATCAAGACTTCTCCAATCGAATTATGGCTTTACTAAGATCTCAAGTTGCTATTATGGAAGTCTACTCAATTGATGAAGCTTTTCTTGATTTAACACATATTCCTGATGAGACGCTTATTCCCTTTTGTCAGCATCTCAAAAAACAAGTAAGGCAATATTTAGGAATTCCAATTTCAATTGGGGTCTCTTTAACTAAAACGCTGGCTAAAGTTGCTAATCACTTTGCCAAAAAATCTGAAGGAGTCTTTATTCTTCTTGATGAAAAAGAAATTAATACTTTTTTGAATCGTCTCCCCGTCAGTGAGATTTGGGGAATTGGACGCAATCATACAAAGTATCTTCTAGCCCAAGGTATTGATACAGCCTTTAAGCTTAAACAAGCTCCTCCCAAATGGGTTCGTCAAAAAATGAGTGTTGTAGGAGAGCGTATAGTGACTGAGCTTAATGGAAGAATCACTTATGAACTGGAGGAAGAATTAAATTCTAAGAAAATGATTACAGTTTCACGCTCTTTTCCAAAAGATGTGACTTCTTATGAAGAATTAGAGTCGGCCATTTGTTCTTTCATTGAAAGAGCGATGGAAAAGTTGAGAGAAGAAAAAATGCTTGCCCAAAAAGTGGGGGTTTTTATAAAGACGAATCGCTTTGGTGAAGGAAGCTACTACAGTAATTTCCAAATGGCTACACTTGATGTTGCAAGTCACTACACCCCTTCTTTTATCACGGCAGGTAAAAAGGCTTTAGAAGATATCTATAAGCCTTACCTTGCTTATAAGAAGGCTGGGGTATGCCTTTTAGAGTTAAGTTCTCATGAAGAATTTCAAGGTTCATTTTTTAGCTCAATTTCTCCAAAAAAAGAGCAATTAATGCTTACTCTTGATAAACTAAATCAGCGATATGGCAAAAAAACTATCAGTTATGGGTCTGTTAATCAAAGTGCAACTTCAATTACGCAGCGTCAATTCCTTTCACCCCACTATACAACAAATTGGAAAGATATTCCTAAGGTTAGTTAATCTAGGAAACTTGAGAGTGTCGCCAAACATTTGTTTGTTGGACAGTTGTGGTCTATCTGTATAAAAGATATAAAAAATATCGTTTATGTGTACGATAAACTATGTCGGATTTATATTGTGTCCGAAAATATTTTATGTTATGTTTGTTGGACATTTTAAGAGCCTTTAAAGATAAATGAACTCATTACCAGAAATTATTATCTATAAGACAGAAAGCGGAGAAGCTTCTGTCGAAGTTTTAAAAGAACAAGAAACGTTATGGCTTTCTCTTAATCAGCTTGCTCATCTTTTTGAAAGAGATAAATCCGCGATATCTCGCCACCTTAAATCAATTTTTGACTCTCAAGAGTTAGATCCAAGTTCAACTGTTGCAAATTTTGCAACAGTTCAAAAAGAAGGTGATAGAAAGGTTGAACGGCAGATTGAATACTATAATTTGGATGTTATTATCTCTCTTGGCTATCGTGTAAACTCCAAAAGAGGGGTTGAGTTTCGCCAATGGGCAAGTCAAGTTCTTAAAGACCATTTAATAAAAGGTTACTCCTTAAACCAAAACAAACTTTTAAAATCAGGGCTTGAAAAAGTAGAAAAGGCAATAGCTCTTCTTTCTCGAACACTTCAGCAAAATGCAATTATCTCTGATGTAGGACAAGAGGCAATTCATATCATCCAAACTTATACAAATTCATGGAAGCTTTTGCTTGATTATGATGAAGGCAAGATTGATTTTCCTAAAGCATCCCATAGCAATCCAAAATCATTACCATATGAGTTCTGCAAAGCATCCATTTTAAATCTAAAAAAGCACTTGATAGAAAAGAAAGAGGCTGGAGAGATCTTCGGTATTGAAAAAGACAAAGGATTTACAGCTATTCTTGGGAATATAGACCAAACTTTTGATAGCCATCCTCTTTATAAATCTGTTGAAGAGCGAGCAGCCCATCTTCTTTACTTCATTATTAAAGACCACCCTTTTAATGACGGCAATAAGCGAATTGGTAGCCTTTTATTTTTGCTCTATTTAGAATTGAATAAAATAAAGGCTCCAAAAATTAATGATACTACTCTTGTGGCCTTAGCTTTATTGGTTGCCGAAAGTGATCCTAAAGAAAAAGATTTACTTATTCGACTCATTACAAACCTTATTTCAGGGACTTGAAAAAGAAGATGTTAATAGGATATATGCGTGTTTCTTCTGAAGGAGATAGGCAATCAACAGACCTGCAGCGAGATGCATTGCTTAAAGCTGGGGTTGATCCTCGTCATATATTTGAAGATAAGGCAAGTGGTACAAAAGATAATCGTAAAGGCTTGCAGGAATGTCTCAATTATATACAGCCTGGGGATTGCCTTGTTGTATGGAAGCTTGATCGCTTAGGTCGATCATTAACTCATCTTATTAAGATTATTAACGAGCTTAAGGAGAGAGGTGCAGCATTTAAATCTCTAACTGAACAGATGGATACGACAACACCACATGGGGAAATGCTTTTTGGCCTTTTTGGTGTCCTTGCTCAATATGAGAGAGCTCTTATTAGAGAGAGAGTAAAAGCAGGCTTAGAAGCTGCATCAAAAAGAGGAAGGAAAGGGGGGCGCCCTCATGTTATTAGTCCAGAAAAAATAGAAGCGATCAAAGAAGCCTTAGAGCAGGGGACAAGTAAGGCGGCAATTTGCAGAATGTTTGAAGTCAAAAGGTCAACTCTTTATGATTACTTAAATAAAGAGCTTAAAGTTGCTCAGGACATACCATCAGAGCCGTTTAATGCTACACTATAGAATTGGTAAGACGAGTGTTTATAGATATCTAAATGGAGAGAATTAATAATTTAAAGATCAAACTAAGACCATTTCAAATTATGTAAATCTTTTATAATTTTCTTCTTTTGAGTTTCATGTTGTTGTTTAAAATGTTTCAAAAATTATTCACATATAATTGTA
>MKUV01000062.1 GCA_001898725.1 Caedibacter sp. 37-49 | reverse complement strand
TTTGCGATTAACTGCTTGTTCATTTTTTCTATTAATTCTGGACGCTTAAGAAGTATTTTATCGACCGGAATTGGAAGTTCAGATCGAATAGAATGTATTTCATGAATCTTTTTTTTTGCTCGTAAAGTGTTTGCTTGATAAATATGCGTCAACGATGAACTAACAATTACACTTAAAAAGATGAAGCCACCTCCTAAAATCCATTTTTTCTGTCTTTGAAATTTATTCGAGCTGTAAACAAGAGGAGTTTTCTTTGTTAAGCTGGAAACAGAATCAATCTTAAAATCTTTTAAAATAGAATTGTTTTTTGAGTTATTTAGTGAAACTAGTTTCTCTAAGTCGCTATCTAAATAAACTTTTTTCAAGACTTCGATACAAGATGAGAAGTAATTTTTAGCCTCTGTGAAATCTATATAATTGAAATTTTCTTTAAAATCATTTGGATTGATTTCTTTGTCTAAAAGAAGAAAGATTTTTTGTTCTAAGTTTTTGGGTACCGTATCTTTAGATAAAATAACAAGTGTATAGTAATTTTTCTTTCCTATTTCTATATATTTATCATCACTTACTACCTTTATTCCAGCCAATTTAAGATGATCTATAAGGAAATTATGAAGGGATAATTTATGAGGAATTTGCTGAAGCTCTATCTTAAAAAGTGGAAAATTTTCACCAACCTTTATAGCAAGCTCTTTTAGTTGTTTCTCAAACTTGTCTTTGTAATATAACGTTAAATAGTGTTGTTTAATGAGTTCATATGTTGTATCTGATTTTTGAACAAATGCAATTATATCTTCTTGAATTCCCCCACCAATTTTTTCTCCAATACTTTTTTTATGAGCCTCTATAGTTTTAACTTCAATATTTAAAAGTGAAGATATTGTTTTTCCTGTACCACCGCTAATAAGACAAGCCATAATATCTATTTGACGTGGTGTAAATTTTACACCCTTTATAATTAATAATTCGTCAGTGTAAAATTCTGGCGGAAGCGGGGGAGATTTTAACTTTTCAGTTTGCATAAGTCACTTTCTGTCTCAGAGGACTATTGTCTTTATCTTGTTTATTAAAGACTAGATTAAAATGCCCAATAATTAATGATTGATCAAGCATTATATCTCACCCCTTAAGGGTACTCCCTTAGGACTATTTCCCTAATATTTTTGATTTGAATTATCTCACATGATCAAGGTGTTACTGCAAGAAATCATAAGTTTTGAGCAGTGACAAAATAAGAAGGCTTCGAGGTTTTCTTATTAAGACCTAAGAGAGGCGGCTACCTCTCTTAGGTTTGTCAATAAACACCTATGACAATGGAGATTATAAATGACCCCTTTAAATATGATCAAGTCCAAAAGGCAAAAGACTGTCTTAATGTCACTTGCCGCTTTAATGCTTACTTCCTCTTTAGGGCTAGCTTCTAGAAACTTAAGCGAAGAAGATCAAATAATGCTTATTAATGCTCAACACCTTCATGCTTCTGTAGAAGGTAAAAATATCAAAGCAGGCATTATTGATGGTTTCTTTGATCCTCACAGTGATACACAAGCTGTTCTTTCACATGTAACTAAGGATGCCTATCAAGGACAAAATCCAAGACAGGTTGTCTATAATGCTCAAAATTATGGTCATGATCATGCGAACCATGTTGCCAGTAGTATTCATAATATGGCTCCCCGGACAGAACTGCGAGTTATTGATGTCAATAATGATCCTAGTGTATTGCATGCAGGGCAGGGGAATGCTCGTCTTATTGCAGCTTTAGATGAAGCAATAAGAGCAAAGTTAGACTTTGTAAATATTTCACTTAGGATTGCCCCAGATCGTGATTGGAATGGTGCTATTTCTCAAGATGTAAAAGCAGCTTTCTTAAGAGCAAGAGATGCTGGAGTTGGAATTATTAAGAGTGCTGGAAATGATCAAGAGTTTACAGGAACTTCAGCTTACACGCTTAGTTTAGTTGAACTGCTTGAAGAAATGAGAGGATCTATGATCCTAGCAGCAGCTACAGAGTATAATTCTGATGGGCAGCATGAGAAGCTTGCAAGTTTTTCAAAGGGCAAGATGAACTTTCAAACTGGTAAAACAAAATTAGACCGGCATGGTAATCTTATTCTTACAAGAGGAAGTAACCTCGCAGGCCTTGCTCATGATTATACAATAACAACGCCTGGCAAGAAAAACTATGCCTATGGAGCTGGCAATGTCAGAATGATCATGAGTGGTACATCTATGGCAGCGCCAATTGCAACAGGAGCTGCCTGCTTGATCAAGAGCGCCCATCCTAGATTATCCTCAAAAGACGTGCTAGATTATATTTTGAGATCAGCTCGCACAAAGAGTTTTCAAGGTAACCTTGACCTTCCTGTAGGAAAGTATGGCAGAGGGATCTTGGATGTTAACCAAGCTCTTACAATGATAAAAAAAGATAGCTAGTCTAAAATTCAACTATAAAGGCCAATTGACTATGAATTGGCCTTTTCATTTATTAGTTAAAAGCTTGAAATTTCCAAAAATAAATACTTATTAAACTTTTCCTCTTTTGCAATCTAATCCCGACTTCATCTTATTAACATACTAAGTTCGCTGTAATTATTAAAAATTTAACTTTTAACTTTAAAGAAACCTTTTAATGAGCCATCTTTATAATCTATTTAATAATTATTGATTAACTACTCATAAGCAAATTCGGAGACATCAGTCAATATTTGTGCATCATTTGGAGGTTTATTGGAAGGTAGGTTTACCGAAGGGACCATTTCCTAAGTAATATTTTTATTATCAGTTGTGGCTGCTGACTATACTGTGGGAACTAATATATGGGGTGGAGCTTTTGCATTTTCAATATGGTACTTTAATCTCAGCAGTAAAATAAAAGATATAGGTGGGACCATATTAGGCTATAATTTAAATTATTTTTTGGAAGAGCAAAGGGTTTTATTAAATAAACCAAATTAAAAATTATTAATTTTGTAAAATCAATTAGTTGTTATATATCCAAAGAACCTCCACCTATGGTGGAGGTCTATGATTTAAAAAGTACAATTAACTATAATATTGAGTAAAGACTATGAATTTCTATGCCAAACTCAAGAAACTATGATGAGGCTTGCTATGATCAAAACCATGCTAAAAAGGACAGAAAAGCTCACAAATCCTATTTGAAGACACCCTCTATATTCTTAGATTGTAAAATAAACCTTTAGAGTAACCTTAAGGATTACTTCTAACTAATTTCTTAAATTTTCATCTTTCTTTAAAAAATTAATTAATTTTCTTAGATTTTAGAATATAATTGAGATTATTTTTTGTGAAATGATTTTGCAAATTAGATATAAAAGTCGCTATATTTTTCTGAACTGTAAGGTTTATTGACTCTAATCCACGCTTATATCCAAAAAAAGAATAATTCCATGGCACATTTGCTTCTGTTTTAACAGTATCATCATAGAGAATAGTTTTAGTTAGATTATCGATTAATTTATAGTTAGACGATACTTTGGTCGTAACATCAGCTGCAAAAACAGGTAAGTCAATTTCTAAGATAGTTACCAATAGATTTACCTTTTTTGTTGCTGATTTAGTAAATAATTCTGATTTTTTTAATGCATCTTTAAGAGCTACCCCCCAGGAGAGTATAACATTAGAAGAAATTTCTTCTTTTGAACAATCCTCGATTCTAATAATTTTAGACGGTTCTTCCGACGGAGTTGTTACAGTTATTTCTGTTAAATCAAGATTAATTATTTGTTTAGAAGGAGTGATATCTTGAGTTGAAAAAGTGAATGAAGGACTACATCCAGAAAGAAAAAACATAAGAGATATAGTAGTCAAAAAATTCTTAATCATTAACTGAACCTCTTCTTATAAAATTTTAAGAATAATATGGTATCAATCATTAAATAATTTTTCTACAGTTTTAATATTATAAATATTTGTGAACTAAAGTTCAAAATGTGAAGTATCCATAAATCCTATCTTACCTTTCAATGCCAAATAATTGTGAAAATAATTATCTGTTTCTTGAAGCAAAGATTTTTTTAGATAATATATGGAGATGCAATAAGAACGATTTCTTGTTTAAATCACTTAGGAAGACAGCATGAGATAGCCACTGAAAAAAAGCTATCTCATAGTTTAAATTATGGATTGTATAATTTTTATGAACTAAAAATTATAGCTCAAACGCGCACGAACATCATGGGCGGAAGGCTTTATGCTTATTGCGTTATCAAAAATAGATAGTGTCTGCTTACCGTAAATAGCATATTTATATTCTACTCCAGCTGTCCAGTGAGAATTAATCTTAAATTGACCACCCACGCCCGGTGCTATACCCAATTTGAAATCAGACTTTTTAAACGTATTGGTTCTTCTATTTATAAAAGAAGCTTTTTGCTTCCATGTCGTTCCAATGACCTCGAGTAAAGCATAAGGAATAAATCTACCAAATGAATATCCAACTTTCATAGCTAAATCGATAGAATTACCTTTTTTGACTTTATAACTAAAAGTGTCGCCATTCTCAAAAGTATAGGTTACTTTTTCCCAAGCTTCTGCAAAATCCATGCCAACTTCAGCAGCAGTATATACTCCATTTTGAAAAATTTTTTCCAAACCAAAATGAAATCCTGCAGGTATACTATCAAAATCATTCATTTTCTTGCTAATAGCGTTACTCTCGCCATTAATTTTCGGCTTTACACTATTTCTAGCATACCCAAGATTAATACCTATATAACCATTACTATATACAAATTTTTCAGAAAAAAAGAATGTAACAACACCGATTAAAAAAATATTCAATTTTAATTTACGCATATAGATCTCCAATTTTGTAATAATAATTATCATATTAAAATTCATGAAATAAAAGCATTTCTTGAAACTATTACGATCATAATTAAATTATGAAAACATTATATATGAGTCAATAAGTAATTTTTACGGTAGTTCTTCTATACTCAGTCTGAATAGATTATTGAAAGTTGTTGTTGTCAATTTGATATGAATGAAGGAAATTTTACGACAGATAACCTCTTTTAGATTCTTTTTCTGAAGAAAATTCAACTCCTCCTTTATATTTCCAATCTTCAATCTGAAGTTGATCACGTTCTTTTTCTTTGATGGAGAGAAGGGCTCCAAAAAGTGTATTTGAATCCCAATCTTGGAGTTGAGCTGTTTGAGACGAAGCCTCCGAGTTCAATGAGACGGCGCTAATTGAGCTCCTTACAAACCTCATATTTCCCGTTAGCTTAATTCCTAACTGTCTTATTTGCATTTCTTACAATGAATAAAATGAATTGTTGTTGAAGAGTATCTCATCCAACCCTTGTCGAACATTTATGGGATTTGCGAGAGTCAATATTCTGTTCATGTATTTTTTGTGCAAACGGCTTATTCACCCAAAAATTCTTTCGTTCATGCTTTGGACAACTTTAGCTGTATGAACTTCACTCAGGTGAGCTTAGCGTTTCACCATTTGAAGGGTTTTGTGCCCCAATACCTCCGCAATTTCAGCAAGAGAGGCACCATTCATTGCTAGATAACTGGCGCAACTATGACGAAGATCGTGAAACCGAAAATCCTGGATATTTGCTTTTTTTAATGCTGACAACCATGAAGAACGAGAATCCCAAGGTTTTATTGGATCAGAGGAAGAAGGAAAAACTAAATCTGAGGCTATGTTCCTTATCTTGCTTTGAGCTTCCATGAGTTGCAGTGCATAATGAGCGAGCGGCAATAAGCGTCTTTCCTTGTTCTTTGTATCATGTAAGGTAATAACACGGCGGTGCCAATCAACTTCACTCCAGCGTAGATTGATGAGTTCCCCATGCCTTGCCCCTGTACTGATGAGGGCCAGAACAACAAGTGTGTGGAGTTGGGGATTTGTTGAGACTTTGCAGGCTTCTAGAAGTTGCTCACGCTCTTCATCGTCAAGAAAACGTACATGTCCTCTAGGTTCTGATAATTTGGAGATAAGTTTATTATAGCAAGTAGATTTCATCATATGGGTATTTTAGTTTGTTTAAATGGATTATTGATAATTATAGCTAGTATGAGCAATAATTTGATACGTTTTCTAGCATGTGGGGGCATTGGAATAGTATATTCTTATTCATTATCAGCAATTCATAAAATTTTAACTAATAAATTGCAAGTATCAGGGTTTGTAGAATATGTTGGATGGGTGCAAACAATAAGCCGTTTAACATCTCTTTTAATTACAATAAATTTAGGCTGGGCTCTTGGTTTTGGATTTTCATCCTCAATGTTATTAATGATATGTGGTATTTTAGGCATTTTTGTAGCTATTATTTTGATGTTAACGAATCCAGATTTTATAAATAACAATAAGGTAATAACTTTTTAAAAGGGTTCATACTTGCATGTAGAAGTGTAAAGCAGTTAAATTTGGTATTAGGTAGAGTTGCGTCTTTATAAACTAGGAATTATAATTTTAATGATACAATCATAAATCGCATAATTTAGATTATGAAAAAGAAGGCTAATACTTAGCTTGAATTTAATGATTTAAGCTTTTCTTGGATTCTTATTTTATGGGGAACATTTTCAGGGAAATGAGTTACTACTATTTTTAAAGCTTGTTGCAAATAATCTCTGACTCGTTTTTTATATTGTTGAATTTCTCCTTTAGTAGCATGCGTAGATTTTTTTAAATATACTTCTGCTAAACATTCTAGAGTTTGATAAGCCTCAGGATGTTTATTATTCTTAAAAATTGCGAGAGCGTTATTTAAAAGTCTCTCGCTGTTCTCAAATTGACCAGCTAAAAAATATATCCTACCAAGTTCTCTTATAGCTCGAGTAGTCTCTATATGCTTTTTACCGTAATTTTTTTCATAAATTTCAATAATTCTTTTAAGTTGAATTTGCGCCTGTTCATAGTCGCCTAAATTTATATTGGCCTGTGCTAAATGTGATTGAGCCCAAATAACATATAAATGACTTTCAGAAAAATACATCCTATATATTTTCAAGCTTTGTTCAATTAGGTCTTTAGCCTTTTTATAATCTTTCATCTCTTTATAAACTATACCTAAATGACCAAGCACCCAAGCTACCCCAACGTAATCTTCTGATTTTTTTTTGTAAATTATAAGGCTTTCCTCTAGAAGAATTTTAGCTTTTGAGTAATATCCTATTTCTCTATATGTTATAGCTAAATGTGTTGACACCCATGCAATAGGGATAGAGTTTTCAAGTGAGCGTCTTTTATAAATTGAAAGACTTTGATTAAGTAAACGCTCCGCTGCTTTATAGTTTCCTATTTCTCTATAATAATATCCTAAAAATCCTAGAGCTCTAGGGAACCCCCTATGTTTTTGATCATAATGTTTAAAAATTTCAACAGTTTGTTCAAGAAATTTATTAGCTTTTTCATAGTCTCCTAAGCTTCTATATACATTTCCCAAGTATATTAATATGTAAGCGAACTTAGGATAGTTCATCTCTTTATTTAAAAGTGTAAGACTTTTTTCAATCACCTCTTTTGCTTTAATTAAAAGGCCTTGATAATAATAGATGCTACCTAATTTACCACCTATACAACCTTCAACAAAATTTGGAAGTATATGAGAATGAGTTAAAAATCTTTCACAATGAGTAACTAAGTATTTCATTTTAAAGAAATCTTCGCTTTCGATAATATCCATTATATAAGCTTCAAGAGAATTTGTAATTAATTGTAAAGACTTCTGTGTCTTCTTCATATTTAATGTTCTTATAAGTAAAGCAGACATTATGCTTTGAGTACTGCGATGAAGAGAAAAATATGTGCCTAATGTAGGGGTATTACCTTCATTTGTTATGAGTGAGAATTTTTTTAAATTATAGATAAAATTATCAACGACATTACTGTTTTTAAAATTTACTAATAGTTCTTTCGATATGTTTTGAGAATCAAGAAGGCTTATATACAATAAAAGGTCTGCAAAATCTTTATGCATTTTTATAAGTTTTTGTAGAGAGAGTGCAATAATCTTATGACGAGTTTTAATGTAGCTTCCTGCTTCTTTTAATAAACTCTCTTGCATATTTGCAAAATCTTCGTTATTTTGATTAATGTACTCTAAATAAGTTATGTACGAAACACGTGTTGATTTTAAATAATAAGCCGCTAGGGATATATCTAATGGGAAAGGGGGTAATTTCTCTAAAAATTCTTTTAGATCATTAACTTGAATTGTACTCAAGGAAGAAGTATCTTCTTGATACATAATTTTTGTAAAAAGATTATATTTTTGATCACGATCAAGGGTTTCAACATGAATAACATCATTAATAATTTTATTGCATTGAATATTAATATCTTGAGTTGTTAAAATTACTCTACCTTGACCCCATAATTTAGAATCTTGAGGAAAATATTTTTTGATATCTGAAAACTTTTCTACATTATCATATATAAGAACCCAACTACCTTTAGCTTTAAGCCGATCTTTTATAAATTGAATCGTTCTCTCGTCTCTTTGTAAAGGGTTTTTAATTCCTTGTAGTTCTTTAAGCAACTTTTTATCTTCTTCTGTTTTTGAAATTGCTAAAGCTAGATTTTCAAAAGCATGGCTCAACGTTTCTGAAGTTTCAGCGTTAATTTCCCAAACTACAGATGCTTGTTGAGTTCCAGCATATTGATGAGCGAGGGTAGTTTTACCACTTCCTCCTACGCCTACAAGGGCAACTGTCTGAATACCTTTTTGTTTTTCTAATTTTTTGCTTATTTGAACCATAAGTTCAGGACGTTTGAGAAGAAAATTGTCAACAGGAAGGAAAAACTCAGATCGAATAGATTCATCTACTTGTATTAACTTTTCTTGAAAAGAAGAGGGATTTTTTTGACTATTGAATATAAATGATAAAATACCTACTCCACTAAAAACAATAAGACCCCCACCAAGAACCCAATTTTTATACGACTGTAAGTTCTTGAAAAAATCATACTTATTATTTTTGGAAATATCATAGTTATTCTCGCGAAAGATAAATGGTTTTTTAATTTCTTCTTTAAATTCTGAGATTAATTGATCAACATTTACATTAGGGTATAATTCTTTCAATATTGAAAATATCGCAAAATAATATTTTTCATTTTCTAGGGATAAAGTAAGTTGAGCTTTAGATGAAAGCTTAGAAGCATCAATAGGACTTGTATCATACTGTTGAATAAAAATTATTACCCCAATGCCTGCTTTTGATTCCAAGTTTATTGAATGCACAACTCTAATGGAATTGTTAATGAAGTCCTGAGCAGTGAGATACAATGTGTAGCTTTTGTCCGCGTTTGAATGTGGAAAGTTTTCATGTAGAGGCTTACGGTCTTGTACTGTTTTCTGCTTTGCAGAAACCCTAGCATGTTTTAAATGACTTTTAAGTTGTTTAACAAGAGGACTTACATTCTTCTGATCTTGTTGATTAAACTCAAAACAGAATGGTTTTTCGTCTTTTATAATACGAGAAAATTTCTTTAGTTGTGATTCAAATTTTACACGGATAAATAGGCTTTGAAGATACTTATTTTGAATCAGTTCAAATTTATCTGAGTTACGAACAAGATCTTTAATTTGCTTTGTGGATGTTAAATTAAACGACTTTTTAATATTTTTGATATGAGTGCTAACAGTTCTTTTATCAATGTCTAAAAACTGGGCTATTTCGCCTGGGGTTTTAGAAGCTACCAAGCATGCAATAACATCTATTTCTCTGTAGGAAACTTCCACACCATTAATTTCTGTTAAGTATTCTGTATAGATTTCATGCGTAAGAGCAATCTCATTTTCCTGCATGTTTTAGGGGTATCCTTTTATAAAAAATATCCACCCTTAGGCTTATGAGAGGTTTTATTTATTAGATTTTCTTATCTCACAACCAAGTTAGCATTAAAGAAGATAGACTAAAATAACTTATCAGACAACTTCTCAGACTTCGTCTTACGTCTACAGTCCTATAGATCGCCATAAAATCTCCAAACATCATCAAAGCGTTACTGCGAGTGTTCTATGTGAATGGAATGAGCAGGAAACAAAAAAAGAGAAGACTAAGGTGGCCTTCTCTTGAAACGTCAGAAAGGCTGCAACCTTTCTAAATTGATCGTTAACAAGGAGATTGTAATATGCATAATTTTAAATATCAACCCTTCCTAAAAGCTGTTGTTTGTATAAGTTTTCTTCTTAACACAAGTGCATTAACAGCAAGTCCTATTAGTTCTGAAGAACATAGCATTAGCGAAGTTACTAAAAGTAAGCAAAGCAAATCAGAATGGCTGGCTATAATAGATTATTCTTATAATTATATTAAACAACAACAGGATGCACTCATCGTTGAGAAAAATGAATCAGGCTTTTATCGCATCTATTTACCAGCTCCTGGTTCTCTTAAATCTGTTGAGAAGTTACGACTACATTATTGGCCAATAGACAGCTCAACTCAAATACTAGAGGAGAGCATCCATGACCATCCAAAGTTATTTGAAAGCTACATTGTTAATGGAGGTTATCGACATGTTCTTTATAATAAAAGTGATACTTTAGCAGCTTCAGCTCTCGATAATAGTAAATATACAATCTTTAAAGTAAATAAGCTTCAAAAAGGTTTTGATGTTGTTGGCCAAACTTATTTGCATGAAACTCAGATTGAAAAAGCTAGAGAGAAGGCTATCGTTGTAATGCCAACAGATGTCATTCACCGTGTTCTCACTTATGTTCCAGGAACTTTATCAATGAATATTGTTTATGAAGATAGAACTAATAAGGATTATTATAATGTCTTTATTTCAGAGAATGGAAGTGAGAAAGATGTAAAAACAGAACGAGCCAGCCTAGTAGGAACAGAGAAAGCTAGCATTATTAAAGAAGTTCTTGCTCGTTTATTTAACAGTATCTTTCAAAGAGAAGAGTAGTCTCTAAAATCATAAATTATGAGATAGCTGTCTTTTTATTAAGAATCAGCTATCTCATACGTCTTACTGGTCAAATTTCAAATTAGCTAAAGTCCAATATTAATATTTATCGCTAACATTTATTGTCAACGCTAAGTTGAGATGTCGCCTTTTGTGCTAAATACAGATGTCGTGTTGCTAAACCCATTATGAAGACAATCAAAGTTGTATTCTCGCTACCTTAATAATTTATACTCTTTAGACTTGTAAAATTTTAAAATGCTGTGGCATGCTCATCGAGGTTATTGAAACTTACATTTAAGGCACGGAGGTTCGTAAAACCTGAGATATCCTGCTCTTCGAGATTATTCCACGCCAGATCTAAGGTATGGAGGTTGGTAAGACCTGTAAGCCCTGTAATATGCTGTCTAAGGTTATTCATACGCGCGTTTAAGGTATGGAGATTGGTAAGAGCCGTAAGTGTAGTCACATGCTTACCGAGCTTATTGCACATTACATTTAAAGTATGAAGGTTGGTAAGAGTTGTAAGTGCTGTGATATGCTCTTCGATGTTATTGTGTGCCAGATCTAAGGTATGGAGATTGGTAAGGCCTGCAAGTGCAGTCACATGCTTACTGAGGTCATTGTCCCCTACATATAAGGTATGAAGATTCGTAAGGCATGTAAGCACTGTGATATGCTCTTTGACGTAATTGTACGTCAGATCTAAGCTATGGAGGTTGATAAGACCTGCAAGTCCTGTAATATGCTGTCTAAGTTTATTGCTACCCGCGTTTAAGGTATAAAGATGGGTAAGAGTTGTAAGTGTTGTAATACGCTTTCCAAGATCATTACCCTTAAGATTTAAGGTATTGAGGTTGCTCAGAGAGCTTAAGAAGCTTATATCCTTATTTAAAAGGACTTTGTTTTCCATAACAAGATAATGTAAAGCTGTGTTTGCTTCTTCTGGTAAGCCTTTATCTTCATAAAATATAAAACTGAGCTGCGGCAAGGTTGCTAACAAACAACTATTTCGATACGCCTCTATTCCTTCCTGTGAAAAAATCTGTTTAGTAAAGCGTCTTCTTCCTGTTTTTAGGTAGTCTCTTCCTAGCTCGAAGCTTGATAGACTTGTAACAAGGAAGGTTCCAAAAACTTGAGGCTTCATTTTATCCATTATCAAGAACATAATTTCCTTAGGAATATAAATCTTGGCTTCAGGATTATCTTTATCGCGGCTTATAGTTGGATATTGATCTACCTTTTGAGCAAAAAGCTGAGCTTTCCGGTCTTCCTTGCTTAAAAGAATCTGGGGGGTGTTTGACTACAAGATGCAGGAACTCGTTCATCTTCAAGAATAGAGTTACTAGCCCAGAGGGAGGGTGTTACCATTAATAGTGATAAGCTTACCTTTGTAAGTAGGCGAGAGAGTGAGTGCTTCATTATATGTTTCCTAATTTAGGGGGTGTATGCTCATAAGTTATGTAAGTAGCAGTTATTTCATTTTTAAGAGATATGAATTGAAAGTTATGACTATCATTAATGTTACTAAGAGTCAATTATTATGAGAGCCTCTGAATGAATCCTTATCTTCATGCAACTAAACCATAAATTGTTTATTTGAGGGAAGTACCGCCTTTTGTGCTAAATACAGATGTCGTGTTAAGTTTAGTTTGTTGTTCTTGTGAGGAGGGGAGTATATCAAGATGCATTTTACGCAGAGCTCTTGTACTTCTTCTCTTTTTCTCTCTCTGGTCTTGAGTCGCTTTAATAAATTCCAGGACAGAAGCTATCCTTTCATTTGGAACTATTGTGCCTTGCTCGATAGGCTGATGAACTCTATCATACAGCTTTTTAAAGCGTAGCAGACGCCCTTTATAGTAAAGATTTAGATGACCATCAGGATATTCATGGAGCATAATCTTCTTGCGACGTAATGATCTATTAGCAACAGTGTCTTCTATAAGGTAGAGGATTCTGTCATGCTGAATGGTAAGACTGTTTGAGACTGTTCTTTCTTGCTTGAAGCAAAGGATCTCATCAAGTACTTCATACTTTTGTAGTGGCCTATGAGAATCTCCACTTTGTAAAGGTACTTTTGCAAAACGCTTGTTATAGTCCTTCATGAACTCAGGCATATAAGCATTAGCTTCTGCAATGGTTGATATACTCCTGAGTCTTAGCTCTTTCACTAACCTGTCTTGGAGTGTCTTGTTTGCTCTCTCAACTCTTCCTTTAGCTTGGCAAGAGTTAGCACAGAGTAAATCAATATTGAGTTCATAGAGAGCTCTGCCAAACTGCGTCATGATCTTCTCTTGAGTGCTTTTAGAATGAACCTTAAATACACTAAGACGATCACTATAAAAGGCAATGGGCTTACCATGATTCTCTATGTGCTGCTTTGTTGCTAGAAAGTAAGTATGTGTTGATTCAGACGAAGTAAAATAGAGGCTTGTTAATTGGCTTGTCGCATCATCAACATAGACTAAAAGCGTACACTTAGGTCCTCTATCTTCGAACCAATGATGGGTCGAGCCATCAATTTGGATAAGTTCCCCAAACTTCTCTCTTCGATAGCGCGGCTGATAAGCGCGCTTTAGTCTTTTATTGTGGGGTATCCAAAGATCAGCCTTGATCATTAATCCTCTTACTGTCTCAACAGCAAGCTTTAGATCATGCTTCTCATAAAGCTTCTCACGAGCAAGAGTAGGGCCAAAATCTGCATAATGACTCCTTATAAGCTCAAGAGCATATTCTTTTACTGTTTGTGGAAGAGCACGATTGCTGGGTTTACCTCTCCTTGTTGAGATAAGGCCAGGGATGCCTTGAAGTCGATAAGCTCTCAACAGCCTTTGTACTTGCCGTGTACTCAAATGAAGAAGCTCAGCAGCTTGAAGCTGGTTCATCTTTCTATCAAGTAACTTTTGTAGTATCTCTAATCGACTGATCTCTTGATGGCTCATCGTAAATAGCGTCTCCATGATCGGTATCCTTATGGTGAGATTCTTGGAATCTCTTAACCATGAGGGAATACGACATTACTAAATGGCGCTAACATTTATAAATCGCATAACAAACATTATGGAAAGAGATCCGTAGAAAAGGAGAGATAAATGCAATAAATATCAATCAATTAAGCTATGTGTGAGATGAAGGATTTAGGCCCTTCGAGTTCAGCTTTTAAGAGCGGATTTCAAACCACCTTCAAGTTATTAATGTTAAGAGCATTGGTGGCGAGCATTGAAGGAAAAGTAATAAATAATAGATCACTATAAAAATAATGTAATTATAAGATATTCTAGTTGACAACTATAACCCTAAAACTCAGCCTTAACATTAATCAAATATTTTTTCTGCTAAAGCTTGTTGATATCGTGCATTAAATGCTTGTGATAAATCATTCCAAAGACTTTCATGATTATAAGTTTTTTGGAAATTAGGATAAGTTTCAAAATTAGAAAGCTTACTTAATTCAGAGGCTGTTAGAGACCATTTAGAATTCACTCTCTGCAGCTCAGCATTTATTTCTGTACAATAATTTCGTTTACAACCTTCTTTAATAAAAGTTAAAAATTTTGCTAAGTTTTGTCGATTATATTTTGTTTCTTTCACTACTCTTTTTTTTGCTTCTAATTCTTCTTGTTGAGCAGCTGCTGGTATTCTGATATTTACGGCTTCTCCAGTGGGAACATTAATTTGTGTAGCAGCATTAGTGGGTTGTGTTACCCGATCATTATTTATTTCTTGTTTTAACGTCGTATTAGCAAAATTTAAGTTTACAGCTTCTTTAGTCGGATCAGGGGATAATAAATCAAAAATAGGGTGTCTAGCCTTCTTGGTTTCTCCTATTTCTTCTTTGACTGTTAGAACTAACTGATCAAAGTTTTCTGTTGAATGATTTAATGCTTTGAGAAAAATAGCTAGCTTTTTATTATCATTATCTGCTTTGTAATAAGCAAAGATCACCCTTAACATTTCTTCTGGAGATTTAAAATTTGTAGCTATTGATTCGATAAATGCTTCCTTATCTTTCTCAGGAGAAGCAATCCCCATACTTAATGTTCGGAATCCATTTAAATTTAATGGCTTTACAAGCCATTCAGAGCAACCATCAATTAATATTCTATGCGCTGCTTTAAAAACTAATGTCGGAGAAGAACTAATAAATCCAAGAATAAAATCTTTATGAGGAGTGGCAAGCCGACCAATATTGTCGTACAAACTTTTTTCATCAAGTTGCGATTCCATGATCTTTTGAGGAGAAAGTGACTCATCCATGCATTTAGATTCAGTTAAGAATAAAGCAACAACCCCATTGTTATTATTTCTTTGGATATAAGCCCCATCCATGTTCTGACCGCTGTTATCTTGAGTTGGGATCTTTTCTCGGAATCCATACCCGAACAAAGACATTCTTGTTGCTAACTCTCCAATAATCTTTCGTTGTTGGTTATTTTCCTGAGCATCTTGAGAAAGTTGGCCAAAGTTTACTTCTTCAGATGACCAACTAGGGAAATTATAAAAAGTAACCTTAAAAGATGTTTTTCCGTATTTACCCTTTTTAAATTGACCTAGAGTTTTCTTAAGATCAGAAGCAGACAACAGTGTTACAGATTTAAAAGCTATATTTTTCGCTTGTTCATCTGTATATATATGTAGTCCATTTGTGGTTGCATTAATTTTACCAGTTGTCCGTACAATCACATCAGATAAGGAAGATCCAATTTTTACATCCCCGCTATAATTTATACTAAACTCATTTAATTTAAGGGGTAATTCTCCCTGAGGCCTACGATTGGCTGTAGTGGGAAAGTTATAATAGTTGATGCTAGTATATTTTTGTTCCTTAATATCAAAAACACACACTCTTAATCCACTTTTTACTCCTGCTTTTGCGAAGGAAAAATCATCTATATCTATAAAGGTTGTACTTTGGCCTTTATTTGAACATGTAAAAATAAAGCAAAAAAATAATGTGATAGAAAGCTTAAGTATTTTAACTCTAATTGATTTTATGCTTAAACTCATTAAATCCCCCAAAAATTTATAATGATTAATAAATATCTAAGCTTGGTAATAGATGTTCACAAGCAACCTTAAACTTATGAAATAAATAATACTTTATATATAGGTAATCTCTACCTAGGTACAAACAATGTAATTAGTCTTTAAAATGTTTTAATAAAATTACTATGATACAAGCAAGGAACTCTTGATTTAGAGCTCCTTGTTAAAATATTTAATAATTACCAATTATAAGTATAAGTGTTCTCAGTATCACTTAGCGACAAACGTTGAAGAGCACTATTTATTTTTTTATTAACATTTTTCTTGTGTCTAGTACTACTCTGGCAGCCCCACTTATATCTTAATGAATTAGAGTGTACGATTCTTGTTGGTATACAAATTCTTGCCCAATTTTTATTCTGAAGATCAATCCCTTGTATTGCAAAGTTACTGTATATAAAACCCGTGAAGAAAGAAAAACTTGGATTTTCATAAGCAAGAGTTGCCATTTCACGTCCAAACTCAGCAAAGTTTGGATCCTTAAATGAGAAAGAAACAACTGACTGTAAGAACAGTTTTCTCAAAGTCTTTGATGTTTCTATAAGTAAGCTGACTTCTTCACCTTTTTTTAGTAAATTTTTTCGCTCCTTAAGAGTTTTTCTTGCTAAAAAACTATCCGCAAGGATACCATAAACTGCTTTTGTCAAAGGGACAGAGTAATCATGGACTTCACAAGAGGGGCTTCTTGAAAGATCTGTTAAGGAGGCAGCATCTCGTTCAGCAATCGCTTCACCAAGAATAGAGAAAAATGAAGTTGCTTTTAAATTTCCATTCTTTGTAACTTCAATAACTCTTTTTGCTATATCTTGTATAGATGAAAGAGCAAAAAAAGTTGTTAAATCCCCAAAGGCTTCATGGAATGCTCCTTCTTCACTGTCTTCTTTAATCAGCTGCTCGAGCTCTGGCTTCAAGATACTTAAAACGTTATGTCCTGCTTCATGCGCAACAATATCAAAAGATTGTGATGTAAATTTATGAGGCATGTCAGAACGGGGAAAGAAACATAATAAATGATAATTATCGTGTGATGTATGGAAAGCATTTGAAAAATTATCTTTGTATCTTCCATCAGGAAATATTGAATAATATTGCGTTTCAGTCATATGAGGATAAATTCTTGTTGTTTTACGATTCTGCCATTTCATTCTTATAGTACTATCCATATACTGAATATCTTCTTCATACATTTTAAAGACATGCCAAACAGTGCCAAAAACAGAAACAGCGTCAAAAAATGGCATTTGATCAACACTTACTACCTTAAGTGGCCGTCCATCTCTATCCAATGGCATCATTTCTTTATATGGCTTACTATAGTAATAATTACTGGGAACTATCCCTTGAGGAATATCAAAAGTAACATGCTGATTATAACCTATATAATCTATACCATCTTTATCTGTTTTAACCTCAAATTGTTCAATTTTTCCTTCCTGTGAAGTAGATACATGGGCTTTTCTTTGATGATAAGCTCTTAGAAATAAGTGAGGAGCAATATTATTTTTTTCATCGAGATCATAATTTATGAAATTACCATTTGCATCCTTTAAGGCTTTTTTTGATGGATCAGTAATAACTTCTAACTTATCGCAATAAGGGCCTTCTGAGACTGGTTGTTGAATAACTAATTTTACTTTTAAATCTTTTTCTATCTCATCATCTTGTGCTCGAATTATAAGTTCAGTTGTTGAAGCATTAATAAAACTTAAAAAGTAAATACATATTATCGCTTTAAGTTTTAGTATCCTTTTATGCATTGTTTCCTCCTCCTAACAGGTAGATTACCTTTTGATTTGCTAACACCCCACAACCTATGAAGTAACCATCCTTTTATCCATGAGTAAAATGTACTTAGGTACAGGAATATTTAGTAAGCGATTGACATGTTTAGAAAAGCCTTGTATATTGTGTTATACGCAACGCACTTTAGGTTATAAACATATGAGCCAATCTATTCCAGAAGTTCCAGGAAAATACTTAGAACGCAAATATATGATTCCTAATGGTTTGAGTCAGAATAAACTTGCTCGGGATCTTGATGTTGATCCTGCTAGAATATGCCAAATTCTTCAAAATAGACGTTCAATAACTGCGGACACAGCCCTTAGACTTGCAAAATATTTTAAAACCCCTGCCCGTTTCTGGCTTGAGTTACAACTTGAGTATGATCTTCATCAAGCAAGAATGAAAAGTGAGGCTGTCATTAATATGAGTATAAGAAAAAATCCTCTGATTTAGCAAACTCTATATAAGTTTGAATGGTTGTTTCATAGCGTTAATTTTAACCAAAAGCTGTTGACCTCGTAAGTATTTGGATAATCTTAAGTTGTCCGATTTTTTAGGACAACTAATCTATTAAACTTAAAACAGAAATGGTATTAGAAATAATTAATAATTGTTAAAAAATTTTCCAAAATTAATTATTTCTGTAAAGTATCCTGCTTCCTCCAGACTTTCGTTAACCCCATTGACATGAATGAGCACGGGCCAGCATGAAAATCTTCTTGGCAATACTAAACGATTAATCTTGTCCTTTGTTTCTTGGATAATATTTGTTTTTAATTCAGATTGTGAAAATTTAACTTCAATGGCAAATAAAGTATTAAAACGTGTTTGAATGAGATAATCTATTTGACATCCTGGTGTTTTAACAGTTTTGCGCTGAAAAAAAGGATTATCTGCTACAATATCTTCTGCTTTTATCCCAAGACATTTCCATATATGAGAGCGGTTTTTAAGCACTAAATTTTCAAATTGTAAACCAAGTATAGAACGCCAGCCAGGAAGAATATCTGTACCAGTAGCTTTAAACCGATCTTGAAGAATTTTAGGTTTATTGGGTTTTATAAACTTTAGATAAAACCTTATATAATTATCACTTAGACGAAAGTGACTCAAGCGTGAAGGCTTTCCTGATTTAAGATCCCAAGTGAAATCACGTGTAACAAAGCCAGATTGAATAAGGTCGTCTAAGTATCCACTGATAGAACCACTCTTTTGATATTTTAGAGAAGCACAAATCTCGTTAAATTCTAATACGCCATCGGCTAATATTTCAATAATCGGTCTATAAGTTTCACTCCGTTTCTCAAATAAATCATAAAATATAAGATCAAACTCATTAAAGAGAACCCCTTCTTTACGGAAACATAAATTTTTTATATTATCATCAGCACTCAGTTTTGGCTGAACCTGGCTAATATACCAAGGTATGCCCCCTGATACAGACAACAGCTTAAAAGTCTCATAGGTAGAACCTTTAAATCCTTGTGCTTTTAAAAGCTTGTCACAATCATAGAGGGGAAGTTCTTTTAAAGTTATATAAAGTGATATTCTACCAAAAAAAGCAGTGCTGCTAATTATATTTTTCTCAATCCAAGTTGATACAGATCCACATAGTATAAGAATCAGTTTAGGATTTTTCTGAAATTCTAAATCCCACGCATTTTTGAGTTTTCCTAAAAAATCTGGGTCTTTTGATCCCATCCAAGAGATTTCATCAAACAAGATAACAACCTGCTTTTGTTGTGCATGACGGGCTAATAACGTAAAAAGGTCACTCCAATCTTGCGCTTGTATACCTGGAAGACCTATCTGGTTCCCTAGCTGCTTTGCAAATATATCGCGTTGTGCTTGTTCAGTTGTTCCTTCAACAGGAGGAATCCCAGAGAAAGTAAGAAAATTCTTACCTTTTGCAAACTCTTCAACAAGACGACTTTTTCCTATACGACGACGTCCTCTTATAACAACTAAGCTTGCAGTTTTCTTATTAAATAAGGCCTCAAGGTTTTCAAGTTCTTCTTTTCTACCAACAAACAAAGACATGTTCACATCTTCCATTCACTCACATTATAAATAATAATACATAATGTGAGAATATTTTTCTAACTTTTTTTTATCATAAAATAACATTTTTTCTATTTTGTGAGATTATATTTTAAAATATTTTTGAATACAATAGACAGTAAGAAGCTTATTATTAAATATAGAGACTGATTTGATAGCCAAATTCTTAATACTTCAATTTACCAAGTTATGTTTTTCAAGCGGGTTGTTACCAAACTTTCTCTGCCATAATTCATGTATATAGTACTTAATCTTTTTAAGGAGTATAGGCCTTAAATCCTTATAAAAGGCTATAACCGTATCATCGCCTAAGAAACGCACCTCATCAGAAGTTAACATTGGCCTTCCTTGAAAAGATTGAGATTCTCCTTGATTCTCTGAAGTTAATGATGTTCTCAGTTGACCTTTTTGTTGACTCTCCCCTTTATTTTTTGAAACAGCTTCAATCGTTGATTGACCTAAAAGCTTTGAAACATATTCGGAACTTTTAAGCCCAGTTGGACCTATAAACACTAACAAATTGCTGGCTAAAAATGTCTCCCATGTGTCTGGTGAAAATTTTTGTACAAGTTCTAAGTTTTGAGCAACGGCTAGTATCTTAACCCCATACCCTCTTCCAGAAACTAGCGCTTCTTCAACAGCAGGAATAGAGCCTAGGAGCGCCATTTCATCCAAAACCATGAGGAGTGGTTTTTTCAAACATGTTTGATTTTTTTGAGCTATTATAAAAACCATAGATACAATAAGCCTTATAACGCGACTATATGCTTTAAGCTTTTCAATAGGGATACACAAGAATAAATCTGCTTGATTTAGTATGAGTTTATTAAGATCAATCGTTGTTGACGATGTCACCTCTTGCATTAAGGGACTATCAAATATTCCTAATTCGTTTCTCGCTGTATTTAAAATACCTGATATTTCTTCAGGCGCAGTTGACAATAAAGACGCTGCAACACGTGCAGGTTGTCCATAGGCTATTTCTTCATCCTCTGCAATTTGGGATAACATTTCTCTAAAATCTTCTCCTGACAAACAAAGCAATTTATAGACAGTTAAGAGAGTTTTATCATGTGGCTCTAAAGCTTCAGAGCAAACGACATAAAGTATTAGCGATTGAATAGTTGCTCTGGCTCTATCATAAAAATGTTTAGAATTCCCACTCACGTTAGTGGGAACAGGAACAAAAAGAGCAGCAATCATCGCAGCATCATCAATAATTTCTTTAGAATTCTTATCCAAAAAATTCAAGATATTAATTGAATCTGAAGGATTTCCCGTTTTATTAAAAGGATCAAAAGCAAAAACTTCACGCCCCATTTCTCGGCGCCTACGCGAAGTAACATGATAATTTTCAGCAGCTTTAACATCAGTAACAAGAACAGGGCCATCATAATCAAGAAGAGTCGGTATAATAACCCCCACTCCCTTCCCTGCTCCACTCGGAGCCACCAAGACCATATGATGAGGATTCAACCTGACGATCTCTTGGCTAGCTTTTGTATTGATCTCTTTCTTTAAAACGTCAATATCAGTTGAAAGCTTCCCTTTTATAAGACACCCCACAGGGAGACCAGAATCATTATGAAGGGCTTTAATTTCTTGTTCTGTTGCAAATCTTGCAGATCCTTGAGCGTGCTCTTGCTTTACTTTTTTGCTTGACTCCATTCCAAACTTTATTAAATGAAATATAATTAGAAGAGCCACCAAAGGACTACTTATAGCAATAAATATCCATTTAAATTCAGTGTTTTCTAAAAATGGGAGTACCTCATGAAGAGTGTGCGGCAAAATTGGAATTAAAGTTTGCATGGCAACAGAATAAGTAAAAATACTTCCGAAACCGAGTGAGCATAAAATACTCATAATTGTTGGCAATATTGAGATTTTATCATGCTTATAAAGACCAAAAGCAATTAATGACAATATTCCTGGGAGAAAACATACCAAAGCATAAGCTTCGTAAAAACCAATGATATGGTTCAAAATTGGCTTTGAATAAAGAATTATAGGCACGCAAGTGAGAGGCCATCCTTCTTTCAAAACCCGTTTAAGATTTGAAGACCAACTTTGCATAGTTTTTCCCTTGTTGCGGATTTGATGAATGATAGTTAGACACTGCTTTCATCCAGCTAGCATGTCGTGTTTTAAGGTCAATTAAAAACTGAGCTGCAATAAGAGTATTATTTAAAGGATTTAAAAGTTCTTGAGGGGTTCTTATTTTATCTTTATGCCAGCGCCAATTGATTTGAAAACAACCCACATCAAAGTTCTCAATCCCTAAAGAAAGAAGGTGCTTGATATACAAATTTGCAGCCGACTGAGTTTTAAAGTAATAACTCTTACCTTGGACTTGAATGGCCCAAGGCCAAGGTATTTTATGAGCACCATAACCACTCTCAACCTTTGCCACTTGCAAAAGCAAATTAAGAGGCACGATTGTTTTATCTGCCATAAGATTTATGGCTTTCAGGCATTGATTAGCATATCCTTGATTCACAAAAAAAAATGAGAATATAATTGCTATAATTCTTATATTTTTCATCTTGAAACCTTTATTGTTTTATTCTTTTTTGGGAATAAAATTTTATTTACTTGACGTTGGCCAAAATCATTGCGATGAAGCTGAATGACAAGATCAACAGCCTCATACAAGAATTCTTTAACACCCTTCGCTTCATGCCCTGAGAAGGCAATGTTTTGCGGAATGGCCCAAGATAATGCTGCATCGCAACTATTGGCATGAAGGGTACACATAAAACCGGCATGTCCTGAATTTAAAAGCCTTGAGATAGGATACGCGTTTGCAATTGAAAGCTCGCCCATGAGAATGATGTCAGGACGACTTCTCATCAAATGATCAATCATTTGAGGATAATCTAATGTTGGGTTCTTTTCATTACGACTCACCATATAGTGCACATGATTTTCATGAGGGATGTTTAACTCTCGCGTGTCTTCTAAAACGAGTATCCTTTTATCTTGTGGAATAGCTTGAATGAGCACGTTCATAAACGTTGTTTTTCCTGAGCTTGTTCCTCCTGAAATCAGTATATTTGCGCCTTCCTTTATAAGAGAGGCGATCATTTGTTCTTGCTCACGATTAAGACCATAATCTTTAAGTGAAAGCTTTAAATGCCTTCTCATACGGATAGAGATAGAAAGTTTTGACTCAACATTTGAGCCCAACATAGCTTCAAAACGGTGGCCTGCCGGAAGCATTACGGATAATCTTGGTTGGGTTATACGATCGAAATTCAATCCCCAATGATTAGCTAAAACATGACAGAGAGTTTCCCAATAGTTTAAATCAAGGTCAGGGGTTGCAATACTTGAGAATCCTCCTTCAGATTTTTCTAATCTTAATTCTCCTGGCTTAATGACAGAACATTCAATGAGATCTCGTTCATTTAAGTAAGGTTCTAAAGGTAAAAGCCACGCATTTATTGAGGGAGAAGATGAGTGCATATTGGTTACTCATCTTTCTCAAAATAAAAGTTAGGGGCTGAGTGATAATCATTTATATATTGACCTGAATCAGGTACTACCCGAATAAACGGTCTCCCAAAATCAACAGATCCATCTGAATACCTGGTAACCTTTCTTACTTTATACCTACGGCCACCGACATATGGGCCAGGAAGGATAACTTGTTCTGTGATTGAGATGACGGTTTTTCCGCTCCCATCATTTGGCACAATCGAAATAGAGGATAAAGTCCCGCCACCAATAACTTTTTCAAACAATGTTCCATCTGGTCTCATCCAAACTTCTATTTTGTCATTTTCAAAAACAAGATTATTTTCTTGAGATTGAGGTCCTTTTTTCTGCGAAGGTCTTTCAACTGTTTCTTTAAGGCTGTAAGGAATCCATTTATTTCTATTACTTTCTGTAACTTCTTGAAGAATTAGCTTCCTTTTTTGATCTTCAATTGAAACTTGATAGCGAGGCTTTGATTTAAGCTCTAAATCTATATGCTCATAACCAACAATGGATAAAAGATGAGGTATCGGTTCATTAGAGCGTTTGCAAACCTTATCAATAAATCTCTTTTTTCCATTCCATTGATAATAATGTCGTATTAATGGATAAGAACGACCTGATGTATAATCATGTTCATATTGTCCTTCACATCCTTCTTTTGTAGAAAGTAAATCTGTAAGATCTTGAGGTTCACATTGTTCGGAAATTAACTTCGTTTTATCTTTATAATAGATATGACGCTTTGCCATGGGAATGACAGTTGTCCGATTAACAACAGGTTTGCATCCAGCTTTAATAAACTGATGAGCAATGCTTTCATTTGTTTCATGACAGGGGGTGACTTCATGAGTAACCCCATTTTCAATAAAAATATTTCTTTTTTGAACAATCGATTTATTTTGCTCAAAGAAATGCTTCAGAGAGCATCCTTGCTCCGTTAAAACAATAGTTGAAGGAGACTCATTTGTGCGGTGGCAAACCTTCACAAGTTTGCGGGCATTGCTTCTATCATAATAAACTGTCTCTGCTTGAGGATACGCCAGACGTGATTGAAGATTGATCTCATGAGAACATAAACCCTTTTCTTCAATGAAAGGATGGGGTTGAGATTCATCTTTAAGGCAATGATCATCTAAATATACTTTATTGTTGCCTTCATCAATCCAATATCTCTTAAAAGTTGTATAAGAAACTTGAGCTTGCTGATCTACGATATCAGAACAACAGCTATAATCTTTCTTTATGTCAAATATAAGATGTGAGTCAGTACACTGTGTCTCATGGGTAATCGCTCCATTAGTTCTAGAAATCGACCTTGTTTGAATAATAACTTTACCTCTCTCCAGATCAATTCTTGGCGTACATCCTTCCTTTGTGACTTCAACCTCAATAACCGGCATTTTAAATTCATCTACACCTAAAGCATCTCCTTGTTTAGTTGTTAGGGGACCAAAAGCATCCTTAGAGCCTTCAATAAAGTTTTTGTTGTAATGTTGATTGGGTGAAGAGCTTAAAGCATGTTTATTATCATGAGGCGATGCAGTTTGAGATATCGCAGATAGTTGAGGAGCAGAAGGTGATCCTTTCAATTGAGAGGTTTGTCGATTAAAATTTCTTAAAGAGCCTGCTCTTCTCCTTGTAGATAAATGATCTTGAGAATTTGAAGGTTTCCGAATTAAGGAATCTGCATTTTTACCTTCCCCATAAGAGGAAGAATTTATACCTCTATAACTTTCTGTGGATAAAGACATTAAATTATTATCAGATAGAGTACTTACTCCACTGTCAGCACTTAAAGCATTGTTATTTCTTGATGATTGACGGTTTTTAAGCTTAGCATCAATATCTTCTAATCGCCGTTCAATTGATGAAGGATTATTTGCTTGGAGCTCTTCACTCTCCAAATCATCTTCACCTTTTTCAAGGCGCCCAATAGCATCAACCAGTTGATCTTTATCTCCATGAAGAGAGATCTTTAAACCTTTAGAGAGGATACCTTTTTCACTCTTAAATGTTGAGATCAATGGCTTTTTAAATGAGGCTTTTTTCTTATCTTTTCTTTTAACACTTGTCCAAACAACTTGGATAATTTTAGCATCTTGTTTAGAAGGAGGTGAGACTGCCCTCACTTGTCCTAGCAAAGTAATATCTTTAGTCTTTTCTTTTTTCTTATTCTGCTCAAATAATTGGGCTTTTATCAAACCTTCAGTTTCTTGAAGAATGATATCTTCCATTAAAACAGCGTTAAATTCTTCCTTGAAGTTTGTTTGACCACAAAAGGAAATACAAAAATATAAGAAAACTGAGAAGTAAATAGATTTCATGGTTATTTTATCTCTATATTTTTATTTTTTTCATGAGCTGTTTTTGAACTTTCTTGTGAAATTGATTCTTTTGGATGTCTTAAAACAATGTCAGAAGACGGAATAATTTGAATGTGGCTTCCTGGAGGAATGGTTAAAATAGGCGCTAGATTAATATTTTGCTCAATGACTTGAGATGTGGCTTCACTTAAATTATGAGAAAACTCATCACTAGCCCCCGTTAAAAGCTGAGAAAGCGTACTATTTGATCTGGCTTGGTTTGCATAAGATCCTGCTTGTGCTAAAGACGCTGTGGCTGAAATTAAAAAAGCGGCCCCATATCGCTCCCAAACCCGTTGATCAAGATCTCCAATAAGACCTGTTCTGCCACTTTGATCTGCTGCTATAGACTCTTTCAAGGCAACACTCACCCCATCAGGACGTATCAAACGCTTGCATTGAACAGGAAGACGGGTTTGACCGATTTCGCTTAAAGATTCATAATGACAAATAATACGGCTATAAGCAGGAATTAAAATGTATTTCCCATTGGGGCTTATAATATCTCGCTCGACAATTGCAATCATGCGTCCTCCCACTTGAGAATTGACAGAATCTTCTAAAATAGCAGGGATGCGCATATCAGCCGTAATATACGAGAGCGATCTACAGGAAGGGTTGAACGTGATTCTTCAAAGCTTGCATCCTCCCATTGGTGGTAATCTGGATCTTGAAGACGAGGTTTTGGCTCTTCTTCTTTTTTAGGTAGGATCGTTTTTAAAGTTTTATTTGTCTGGTATTGCCGTAACCCTCTCAGCTTACGCGCGCTATCTTCCCGCATCAATGGTTTAGGATCTGGAAATTGCACCGAGATAGGTTCTGGATCAGGTTCTTCCTCTTTTTGAATAGGCTCTGGTTCAGGAGGTTTTTTAAAAACATGAAATGAGGCTGCAATTTGCTGATGCTTTTGAGGAGAACCTTTTTCTTTTTTATCTTCCTCAAGACATCCACTTAATAGGGACGCCCCTAATAAATAAAGAGGAAACTTTTTCATTCTGAGACCTCTTGAAGTGTTGGAAAGATACAGACGACTTTCTGGCCGTTACGCAAAGTAAACGAGCCTGAATGCTGAGCAACGATTTTTGTCCCTTCCCGACCTACATTAATTGGCGTGTCTACCCCATCAATGACCGCGTAAACAGCAGGAAGGCCTTTTTTCTTAATCTCTTCCCCATAATCAAACCATGTCCGAATGCCATCACTATAAACTCGATGAGGGGCAAGCTCTTTATCTCCTGCCATGGTGAAATTAAAATTAAGATTTGAAGGGTCAAAAGGGACTTCTTCTAGATAGTCATCTTTTTGTTTATAATCGATGCTTTTTGTATTGGATATTGAAGAAGATAGATTTGCAGGCTTTGCAACACGAATATAAACAGCCAAATCAGGAACATGATTGGTATTATATCCTTCTGACCTTAGGTAAAAAGAGTAAACCTTACCACTTGCTCCAATCACTATAAGGTTACTATCAAGGCCTGTAAACTCTTGAGGCTGGATAGTAATAATGTTTGATTTAGGATTTTCGATCTTAAAAGAAGAAGGATCACCCAAGTTAAATTTCTCGACTCTCTCCCAAGACGGCAAAATGATACAGGTCGTCATCATTTCTCGGCATCTAAGCTTAATAATTTCTGCCCCTGTGTATGTGACATTATAAACTCCAGCACCAATTTTCGCATGATCCCATGCATGCTGAATGGCGCCCAATGGCAATGATTCTTTACGCTCTAAATCTGGATATTGGCCTTTCACTTGACTCTCGACATCAGGATGTTCTGTTAAAGAAGATGTCATACTCTGAGACATTAAGTCCTGAGATGGAGGTATTGGGGCCATAACGGGTGGTTGTGGTAATGTTTGAGGGTTCGTATTACCAACAGAAGATAAAATAAGGAACGAACTCATACTTAAACCCATAATATATTTTGATTTGTTATTGAGCATTCGCGCTTCCTTTCTGAGCAAGTGTGTAATGAGTAACGGTAAAGCCAATAGGAGATTAATATATTGATCCTCAAGAGAAACTTCATGAGGCTCTAAAAAGACCGTTAAAGTGGAAACCCAATGACCTTGACCAATAATTTGACCCTTATGACGGTCACGTGAGATCCATTCGACTTGGAAGATGTTAGGTGCACTGGGCGCAAGAGAAGTACTTGAGAGGATTTGGATTTCTCGTGTGACTTGTTCATCAAGCCTTTTTTTAAAGGGTGAGTCTTGATTATCTGGTTTCATCAAAGACATAAATTCTTCATTCAATTGAGACCCTGTCATTAGACTTAAATGCTTCCACCTCACCTCTTCTGTTTGGAGATCAATGGTCTCTCTTAAAGTTACATATTGACGAGATAATGTTTCCATCAACAAGGTTGTTGCTTTCTCATTGCGCTCAAAAGGCTCAATGTGAACAACCTGCTCGCCTTTATCTTTGAGTGTGACAAGCATTGGACGCACTTCTTTTAAAGGAAGAAGCACTATCATAACGCAAATAAGGGCAATGACCGTGAGCCCTAAAACAACAGCACAAATTGTTGAAAGACGTGCCATGGTTTGCGCTGCACGATAAGACTCAAAATTCTCAAGAGGTCTTTCTAAAGCCATTGTCCATTCCGATAAATAATTTGCTTTTTACAAGGAGAGCATTCACTTTTAGGCAGTTCATCCGTGCCACTGCCCCTATAAGGATCTATGTTGTGAGAACAGCCACTTATTAAGAGAGCCATTAAGAGAAGAGGAAAATTCAAAAATATTTTCATTATTTTGTCCTTGGTTAATTATCGATAATATTTTTAAGAGCTTGATTGTCGGAACTTGAGCTTCCGCGACCTACAAGACTTTTGATTTTAGGGCCTGCCCATTCACTGGTAGTTGACCATGCTTTTTGACCGCCTGTTTTAGTATAGGCTCCAACAATACCCATGGTTGTGGCAGAAACACCTGCTACAAAGCCTGCAGCCCCAGGCCCATCAGAAACGCCTGCAATATTGGCAATGGTTGGCACTTTGAGTTGAAGATAAATAGAAAGGCAGGCAATAATAAAACAGGTCCAATACGCATCACTGAAAGCAAATGAGCCTGCATCCGCTTTAAGTGATCCATTCCCATCCAAAGGAATTAAATGAAGTGATTCTTTAAGAACATATAAACTCAGTCCCATAGCAATGACCGAGATAAGAATGGTAAAAATACCATGCAAAACCATCTTTAACCCAGAAGTTGAAATACTTCTGGTTGATGAAAAGCCTGCAAAGATAATGAGAAGTGGCGAGAGTGCTGTAACAGCCATGAGCTTAAACATATAATCTAAACAGTAACAAAGCATGATGATGTAAAGAAAAAGAAAGGGAATTCTCATGATCATGGAAGCAAGCGTATTAAATCCAGGGATAATTCCAGTGTCTTGCATCATGAGATTCATGGATTCAAAAACTTGGTTGAGTGTTTCGTATTGAATCTTGAGAACACCAAAAAGAGAGGCCTTAGCCCCTGAATATGAAACCCCAACAACCGAGATCATCGTCTCCACTAACTTCGCCACAGTTTGATTAATGGGGATGTAAAACCACTCAACAAATGTGCTAGCTGTTAGAAGAAGGGAAATTGTTGTGCTGATTAAAAAAGGTTTGAGAAAATCAGATAACTGAAACTCCCCTTTAATGGCCCCTTTCCATATAAGCTGCCAAACAAACCACACCCCAAAGGCGGCCATAAATAGTGAAAGGCATCCAACGCTTAAAGCTTGGAAAATCTTGCTTCCAAAAACTTCCATTTTTCGCTCAAGCGTTTCTATAATGTAGATGGGCTTATCCATGATTTATTTCCCTGCCTTAAATTGAGGAGAAGACATTTTCTTAAAAACTGTTGGTTGAGCTTGCGCCATGTAAGTGGCCATCAGCTCTAACTGTTGAGATTGTATCAGGATAATCTTATCCAATTGGTGCGCAATATGCTCAAGTAGTCGTGTTTGCATGGTCGTTTGATATTGCAAAGTTGTATTTTGCTGAGCTTGAGTTTTTAAATTTTGTAATTGTTGATGATCATCCCTTAAAGTTTTCTTTTGCTGTGAAGCTATAGCTAAAGAGTCAACAGTTGAGACTTGAACAGCCTCGAGTTTAGACTCTCTAATTTGAGATAATTGCACTGGCGTTGATATCGCACTCTCTGGAAAAAACTTTTGCTGAAAATAGTTTTTAGCATAAAGGTAGTTTGAAAAATCTTGCCTACCTCCATGTTGAGAGTTTATATAATTTAACTGCATCAAGGGATCTCCTCCTTCACCAGAGACGCTGCTTAGAAGTGAGCTGAGATCACCCCCCATTCCTCCAACTTGCATAATTTTTTGCATCCATCCTGCATCAAGTTTTGACCCCAGCACACTGTTCATTTGCGTAAGTTCACTTGATAAAGATTGAAGCTGCTGAAGAGATTGACCCGCTGTACTTAAAACACTTTTGAGGGTCGTAAATGTATTTACATCGAAAGTTGCTAAAGCCCCAGCCTGAGATTCTTTACTTTGATTTATAAAAAGGAAGCTTAGAACTAAGCAGCGTTTAAATAATGAGTGACCCATTGATGGCTCCATTGGTGTTGTAAATGTTTTGCAAGTTTGACAGATTCTGATCCTGAGCGATAAAGCTTGAGATAAGGATCCAAAGATGAAAGGTCACAGTCTAGAATGACCGACTCATTGAAACGTTTCACAAGTACTGAATGTTTGAGTGATCTCGAGAGTTTACTTTCTCCTTTGATATAAGCCCATTCTGAGTCTGTAAGGTCAAAGTCAGCATAATCCTCTCGTTTTGCAGAAGGGTTTGGAAATAAAAATCTTGTAGGGCACTGATCTAAAACAACGGATGAGATGCCTGATTCCTTAAGGTCTTTAATGTTTTGAAAGCATACATTGATGCTTCCTCTCAACTTACGATGCTCTTTAAAAAACACGCCAACAGAAGATTTAAAGTAATTATCCTGAATAAGAGGTGCTGTTTCATCAATAAAGATGAAATGAGGCAACGCTTCTTCGCGTATGACCCGCCTTATCCGATGAGTGATGTATTGCGTTACAGTGTTGGCAACTTGAGGGTTTGCTTGAACATCTGTCATCTCAAAGGAAACTAAGCGATGAGATGTTAAGTCTAGTGCATCATAAGCCTCCAACTTACCATTAATTTCTCTTGAGCCATTAAACCATTGCCCTAAGGCGCCTCCTTCAACCCAAGGAAGCAATCGCCTTTTTAGAAGACTTTGAGCAGGCAAAAGATCATCCAAGAGATATTTTAATAACCTTTGCTCTTTAGGAACCTTGAAAAGAATTTGAATGGCTCTTTGAGCCACCTCAAGGTTCTCTTCATCTTGCGTCCCTGCCATCATGCAAAGAAGTTGAGGAAGAAAGACGCGTTCTTGAGGGTTATCATCACAATAAAAGGGATTAAAAAGTGAGGTTTGTTGATTGGTAAAATCAATGTAATTTCCCCCCATACTTTGGGTGAATATACGTGTGCCATTAAAACGATCAAAGATATACGCTCTTAAATTTTTATGCCTTAAAGCCCCACCTATTAAATGCTGAAAGAAAGTCGTCTTTCCAGAGCCTGCAGGCGCAATAACAATTGAATTTGCGAGCGCTTCTTTTTCATCGCACGAGTGAAGTTGAAGAGCATAAGAGGACCCTGATGAAGTTTTAAAAAGTCTTATGGGCCCTTCTCCCCAATCACAACGCGCAAGTCCTTTAGGCTCATAATCAAAGGTAAGTAAATGACTTACATTATGAGAGAGAGG
>MKUV01000061.1 GCA_001898725.1 Caedibacter sp. 37-49 | reverse complement strand
ACCGTTATACGGGTAATTCCGTATCGTGGGTTCGAATCCCATCCCCTCCGCCACTCAAAATTTTTTAAACATTCTCTTTTATAGACGCCTCTATGCCTTTCGAGATAAAAAAATCAATAATCATTAAATCTAATTGAGAAATCGAAATGAATAAGAGCTATCTTAACTTCATATAAGAGTCTTGTTATGCTTGCAATGTGGCGAGGCGCTGCCTTTTATTTTATTATGGGTATGGCTTTTTAGTTTGGGTTATGAAGCTCAATACCTAAAACTAATTTTTTAAAAACCGATCACTTGGGGAAATTTTAGACTTTTGAGTGATTGCATTATGTGGACAATTGCTGTTCTTTGTCTCTTTCCCGTCGATAACTGCTTATATTAGCTTATTTTTTAACATATAAGCAAATTAAAGCTAGAGCACCTTTAAATTATGCTGCAAGGCCCGCTAGTAGAGTTTTGAAAAGCTCGAATAAATGTCTAACGAATTATTTTGTTTCTTTAAGTCTCGTAAGCACCGTCTTAATCTCCAGTTTTTTATTAGGTCCTTTAATTGACCACTCAACGTCTAAACGTCGTTCAGACTGTACCGTAAAGCGTCCAACGTAACGATCCTGACCACAATGATGCTCAACTTTCCAAAAACCTAAACGTAAATCTAAATCGTGAAAATAGCGCCGATCATGAAATAGGACTTTTGCGAGAGAGAGTGATGGAAAATGATAAATTAAGTTTGAGGTTGCTAATCCGTGATGTTCCCCAAAAGTTGTTTCCCCTTCTTCATGAGCCGCAAGATTATTAAATTCATCATCAGTAAACGTTAATCTTCCTTCAAAATGGCCTAAAAGTTGATGTTCAAAATCTCTAATTTCTCGATTAATCTGCCATGATCCACGCAACCACTTTTTAAGATCAACAATCATTTACCAAAACACCTTTATACAGAAGTAACCCAAACCAATGGCAAGAAGACTATCTAGTCTATCTAAAATTCCACCATGCCCTGGAATAATACTTCCTGAATCCTTAACATTAAGTTTACGTTTAACCCAAGATTCAAAAAGGTCTCCAATTTCAGAGATAACTGAAATAAGAAGTGCATACCTTAAAAGCGTCGACAGCGTCTGAACAGAAGAAAAATTATAAAACTGAAAGAATAAAGTCATAAGGCACAAACATGTAATGATACCACCTATAGCCCCTGACCAAGTTTTATTTGGGCTAATTGACGGTGCTAATTTAGGACCTTTTAACCATCTGCCAAAAAGATACGCCCCTATATCTGTTGACCACACAAGTAAGAGAACCCCAACAAATATTGTTGAATTTTCATAGGAAAGTATTCCTAAACCTACCCCCGAGCAAGCAATGAAAAGAATCCCAATAATAAGCCATGTACTTCGTTTCAACCATGATCGTTGAATAGGCCAAAGAAGGCATATCCATTCGACGATAGCTCCTACAAGAAAAACCCCCATATATATATGGGCATAAGGATAACCTTGTAGCAGAACAAATATTGAGAACGAACCTAAAATTAGTGTCGTTAGTGTTCTTTGAATAAAATTACTTTTAAGAAGCGATTTTACCAAAGCGACGTTCTCGTTGTTGGTACTGGGTAATAGCATCGATTAAATCTTCTTTTTTAAAGTCAGGCCAATGTGTATTTGAAAATACCATCTCAGTATAGGCCATTTGCCATAAGAGATAATTACTAAGGCGAGATACACCACTTGTTCGAATAAACAAATCTGGGTCTGGAAGGTCTCGCGTTAAAAGATGCTGAGCAAAAACTTCTTCGGTTAAAGCCTCTATTTTTAATTCTTCAGATTTTATTTTTTCTGCAATTTTTTTAGTAGCTTCAACAATTTCTGCTCGTCCACCATAATTAAAAGCAATACAAAATGTTAATCCTGTATTTTGAGAGGTCTTATTAACGGCTTGATTAATTACTTCTTGCAAATCTAGCTCTAATTTGTCCAAAAATCCTATAACTTTTAATTTTATATTATTTTTCATAAGGTCATTAAGACCTGCTGTTAAATGATGGCGTAGAAGAAACATTAACCCCTTAACTTCCTCTACAGGACGAGACCAATTCTCTGTTGAAAACGCATAAACTGTTAAATATTCAATTCCCAATTCAACAGAAGCTTGGACGATGCGTTTAAGAGCTTCAGCTCCCTCGTAATGTCCTTTTAAACGTTCAAGTCCCTGAGCTTGGGCCCAACGTCCATTGCCATCCATCACTATTCCTATGTGCCGTGGAAGATTTATTTCTAAAGAAGGTGTATAAGAAGACAAACTGTAAACCTTTTCTAAAGCCCCTTAGACTTGTAGGATATCTTTTTCTTTTTGTTGTAATGCTTGATCAATTTTCTTAATAAAGTCGTCCGTAAGTTTTTGAATCTCATCAGCATAATTATGATGCTGATCTTCAGAAATTTTACTGTCTTTCTCAAGTTTTTTTAATTCATCCATACCATCTCGCCGAACTGCTCTTACTGAGATTTTTCCTTGTTCAGCGTATTTAGCCGCAATTTTTGCAATCTCTTGACGCCTTTCAAGACTCAAATCAGGCATTGGAATACGAACGATCTGACCATCTGCTGAAGGATTTAAACCTAGATTAGCCTCTCTAATCGCTTTTTCAACAGCTTTTACAAGTTCTTTATCCCACACTTGAACTGTTAACAATCTAGCTTCAGGCGTGCTGATTGTGCCTACTTGTGTAATCGGCATGCGCGACCCATAAGCATCAATCATAAGAGGTTCTAAAAGATGTGTAGAAGCTCTATTTGTTCTCAACCCGTTAAATTCCTTTGCAAGAGCATCAAAAGCCCCTTGCATACGTTTTTTAAGATCTTCAAGATTAAATGCACTCATCCTATAATCTCCCTTGTAAAAACTGCTGTTGATTCGCGTGATTAGAAATAGAAGTAAATGTGCCATGTCCAGTTAAGGCTTTGATAAAACCATTAGGCTCCTGAATAGAAAAAACAATCAATGGCAAATGATTTTCCCGAGCTAAAGCGATAGCTGCCATATCCATTACTCTTAAATTTTCCGAAAGAACCTGTAAGTAATTTAAATGTTCGAATCTCTTTGCATTCTTAGTATTTGTTGGATCTGATGAATAAACACCGTCAACTTTTGTACCTTTCATTAAAACATCGCATCCCATTTCATTTGCTCTTAAGACTGCTGCTGTGTCAGTCGTAAAAAATGGATTCCCAGAACCTGCAGCAAAAATTATAACGCGTTTTTTTTCTAAATGATAAAGTGCTCTACGGCGTACGTAACTTTCACACACAGTTTCCATAGGGATTGCAGATTGCACACGCGTATCAACATCTTGTTTTTCTAAAGCATTTTGAAGTGCTAAAGCGTTCATAACGGTGGCAAGCATCCCCATATAGTCAGACGTAGAACGATCAATTCCTTGTGCCTCACCATTTATCCCTCTGAAGATATTACCACCACCAATAACAATGCAAATTTGACATCCTAAAGCATGGACGCTTTTTATATCAAGAGCGATTCTCTCAACTGTCGCGGGGTCAAGCCCATAGCTTTTCTCCCCCATAAGAGCTTCTCCAGATAACTTAAGTAAAATTCGCTTAAAGGGTAAAGGTTGAATGCTACCTTTCATCAAGCAATTTCCTTTATTTCAGAAAGAAATGTATTAAAAATTATCTTAACAAATTTCTTTAAATGATAATTTTTTACTGTCCAAGCTGTTGAGCTACTTCTGCGGCAAAATCAGTCACTTCTTTCTCAATACCTTCACCAAGTTTAAAAAGAGCAAATCCTTTTAAATCAATAGATGTATTAAGTTCTTTTGCAGCATCAGCAATAACTTGCGATACTTTTCTTTTTGTATCATCAATTAAATAAACTTGTTCTACTAACACGGACTCTTCATAAAATTTACGAAGGCGTCCTTCTATCATTTTTTCAATAAACTCTTCTTTTTTACCTGATTCACGAGCTTGCTCTGCAAATATTTTACGCTCACGCTCGATAATAGTCGGATCTAAATCGGAAATCGTACATGCTTGAGGATTTGCTGCAGCCGCATGCATAGCTATTTGCTTTCCCAACGTTTCTAATTTAAGTTTATCACCTGTGGATTCCAGAGCAACAAGGACGCCTATTCTCCCTAAACCTGGGGCAATAGCACTATGAATATAGCTTGTTACAACGCCCTGATTAACTTCCAAACTTTTTACACGTCTTACTTCCATATTTTCACCAATAACAGAGATAAGATTTGTTAGCTCTTCCGAAACGCTTTTTCCTGTTGCTGGATAAGGCATACTTTTAAAAAATTCCACATCAGAGTTAGATTTTAAAGCGAGGTTTGACGCCGTTCGAACATATTCTTGGAACTTCTCATTTCGAGCAACAAAGTCAGTCTCAGCATTAATTTCAACAATAGCACCTAAAGTCCCTGTTGTTACTGCTCCCACAAGACCTTCAGCAGCAGTACGTCCTGCTTTTTTTGCAGCAGCAGCTAAGCCCTTTGCTCTCAGCCAATCAACAGCTGCTTCCATATCGCCATTCGCTTCTGTAAGAGCTTTCTTACAATCCATCATTCCCGCGCCTGTTCTCTCACGGAGTTCTTTTACTGCACTTGCAGAAATCTCTGTCATGATACTTTTTCCTTAATCTTTATAAAGAATAAAACTTACAATTCTTGAGTTGCTATAACTTGCTCAGAAACTGAATTTTCTTCAAAAACGTTTTCTTGGCTTTCAGAAGTTTCTTGCTCTGCACCTGGAGCAATGCGAGCGGCTCCCCCAAGATCCACTCCTGCTGCACGCAATTGATGTTGTAATCCATCAAGGATTGTTGATGATGCTACTCTACAATAAAATTCAATAGAACGAATTGCATCATCATTACCAGGAATAGGGTAATCTACACCTGCTGGATCAGCATTACTATCTAAAATCGCAATGACAGGTATGCCTAAACGATTTGCTTCATTAATTGCGATGCGATCATTAAGACTATCCATAACAAACATAATATCTGGTAACCCTGGCATTTCTTTAATACCACCTAAAGAAAGTTCCAGCTTGCCCTTTTCTCTTGTGAGCTTAAGGAGTTCTTTTTTTGTAAGTCCCAGGTTCTCTTGACCTAAGAATTCTTCCAACTCTTTAAGGCGTCTTATGGATTGCGATATTGTCTTCCAGTTTGTTAACATTCCGCCAAGCCAACGGTGGTTAATATAATATTGACCACAATGCTTTGCTGCTTCAGCAACAACTTCAGAAGCTTGACGTTTTGTTCCTACAAATAAAACACGTCCACCACTAGTTACGACATCTTTTAAGGCTATGAGTGCTTGATGGATGAGAGGGACAGTTTTTTCTAAATTGATAATATGGACGCTATTCCTTACACCGTAAAGATAAGGCGCCATTTTAGGATTCCAACGGCGTGGATGGTGACCAAAGTGAACACCTGCGTGCATTAAATCACGCATGGTAAATAGAGCATTTTTCATTGTATTTCCTTTCTCCGGTTAAACCTCCGCAGGAATGTAGTTTATTTGAAAACCACCGGAGCGACTCTTTTATTTATATATAAGAACCGCAGAACCTGCGTGCGATATAAAGTTTGGTATAACGAGACTTTTCTTAAGATGCAAGCATTTTTGAAGAAAGTTCAAGAAGGGATCAAAATCTTTAGGCATATAGTTCCTTTTACTTTTTTAAATTTTTTCTCTTATCAGCCGACCAATATAGCCAAATTGAATTATAAAGAATAAAGCGATAAAAATGTAATAAAATGGTGGAAAAAATAACCCTAAAATAACACCTAAAGTTATAAAAATTAGACTTAAGTATATTGCTAAAGGAATAGTTAGATACCCTGTAGCCAACAACATTTTGCTTGTTCTTAAATTACTTCTCATTTCTTCAAGTGCAAATAACTGACCAACTAAAGAAGCGGCTGCACTAAGAAAAAATATAAAAGCAGTAAAACTTATCCATTTAAATAAATTAAATACCTCTAGATAAAACTTATTAAATAATAAATTTATTATTATAATCAATAAATTAAAAGATAATTGGAATTTAAACCAAGGGGATTTTAGGAAATCTCTACCAACATCTTTTAAAGCAAATTTCTTATCCTCAAATTTCTCGATTTTTTTATTAAGGATGTTAACTTTCTTAAGGACATTGTTGGGGGTATTGACTGCAATAATCTCACCAGCCTTCTCCCAAACAGGAAGATCGTGTTTTGAATTTCCAGCATATATAAAACCTTCATCTCCAAAAAGATCACATAAAGCTTGCGCTTTAGTTGAAGAACGCAAATTTTTGTTTCCATCGCTTGCAAGATATTCTTTAAAGATGCCTAGATGATCATAAACCATTTTCGCACATTTTTGATCTGCTGCAGTAACTAGATAAAGATCATATCCCTCTCGGGCTTTAACTTTAAGATAATTTAAAAAGTCTTGATTATAGGGTAGAAATTTTGGATTAAACATTACTTTTTGAGCTAATTTTGCTTTAAGAAAAGCTCTCCCTCTGCAAAGCCAATACAAAATATAGAAAAATTTCCAAGGGTACTTTCTCAGAAATAATAAGACACCCTCTTGTGTAACATCGGTTCGGATTAGGGTGCCATCAAGATCAATACATAGAGGTAATTTTTCTTCTTTTTCCATTTTTTGCTTTCCTAATTTTCGTTTTATGAAGAGAAGCGTGATGATAGATTTGGCCCCTTAAGATTAAAAATGCTAGCTCCCATGCGTGTGACAAAAACACCTACGATTGTTATGATGATAGCCCATAATACTTCGTCGGGAGATAAATAAGTATGATGAAAATGCAAAAAAATTGATAAGAAAAAGCTCCAAATTATTGCAACTTCGGCGTAAAGCTCGCCCATGAAACTAGTAACGTGTCGATCCGGTCGTAATAAGTCTCTTATTACTCCTCCTCCAGCTCCTGTAATAGCTGCTAATAAAGGTCCCCATAACCAAAGTGGTTCACACTTTGAAATGACTGCTACTTTCGTACCAATAACTGTAAATGCAGCAAGACCTAAAGCATCAAAAACATCGAGTGCTCGTATCAAAAATTTCTTATTTAAAAGAACCTTTGGATAGAAACGACTTTTTGAAGAAACCACTGATAAAAACTGGAGAATAATATAACATGTGAAGACTGTTGAAAGCACTGCAAATAAATAATCTGGTGTTTGTAAGACACCTAAAGGACGTCTCCCAACAATAATATCTCGCATCATTCCTCCTCCAATTGCTGGAAGCATTGCTAATGTTATTGTTGTAAATAAGGTAGAGCGCATACGATAGGCAATAATAATACCTGACAATGCAAATGCTATAGTACCAATTATATCAATTAAATAAAACCATTTTTTATCAATATTTTGTAACAAAAGCGGAGCAATTAAGTAAGTTTTAAAAACGGCATTATAATCATTAGATCTTTTGAACGATAAAATTGCTTCATTAATATTTTTCAAATCTTTCGCAGATAAAGAATTTTTACTTAACATAAAATAAATTGGACTACGGCTTATTTCATAAGTTTTGATTTTTTCATGCATACGTTTGCGCCATGCAATTGTTGTACCATTAACGTGATCAGCCAAAAATCCATCAATCTGCTTAGTTTCTAGTAACATCATATTGCTGATCGTGTTATTTGATTTAACAATTAAGTTTTGATAATTCTTATCATTTATAAAATCATTTAGTTCAGGAACAGAATAAAAATATCCCTCTGTTACACCCAATTTAAATTTCTTTTGTTTAATTTCTCTAATAAATTCAATTGCATTTTGAAAAGTTGGTTTTTTGGAAGAATCTGTCAAAATAAAAAGAGCATCAATACTTTCGCGGTAGGGTTCTGTAAAATAATAATGTTTTTCACGTTCATCTATTTTAGTTGCTCCCATAGCAATATCGTAATTTCCAATTTTTAACCTTTCTTGATGCTGTTGCCATGAAATTTCTTCATAAGTAATTTTATACCCAGCTATATTAATAATAGCATTTAATATATGAACATCGAGCCCTGTTAGCTGTTTACTACCTACTTGTTGTTCAATATATTGATACGGTTCCCATGAATACCATCCACACCTCAATATCTGTCCTGGAGAAGCCTCCACATTATTTTTTAAAAGCAGGAATGAAAGAAATAACCAGTTAAAAATTTTCATAAGTTTTTTTTAATACCTTTAAACTTTATTGTCGCCAATTTATTAGAAAATATTGGTTTTATCTATATATCAGCATAGCTTAAGTTTTCATGGACCATTTCACAATGATACAAAAATTTTTACCTCAATTAAATTATCAAAAAATATTGATAATTTTATAAACGCACGTTATCGTGGATTTAACTAATTTTTATAGTGATTCAGGTTTGTGAGTGTAATGCTTTAATTTTCTCACCCCTGAGTCTGGATTAATAAACATCAAATGATGTTAATTTAAGAGATACCAAATTACATAGTGACTTCAGGTTTATGAAATGAGCAAGGAAAAAATAGAAATCTTACATATCCCACGTTTTGAAAATAAGGAAGATATTTCTATCCAAGTAGGAGTTCTATTATCGTTTCTTTCTAAGGATAAAGGCACTTAGTGCTGTTTGGTAGCTCTTGAGAAAAAATTGATGTCCTTATGTTAAAAGGACAAACTCAGGAGTAAAAAATGAAAAAAACAATGATTATTGATGCAGCGCATCCAGAAGAAACTCGTGTCGCTGTCATCGATGAAAACAATCGTCTTTCAGATTTTGATTTCGAAAGTACGCTTAAACAAACTTTTAAAGGCAATATTTATCTTGCCAAAGTTGCTCGTGTTGAACCTTCCCTACAAGCTGCGTTCATCGATTATGGTGGTAACAGACATGGTTTTCTTGCCTTTAGTGAAATACATCCAGACTATTTTCGTATTCCTATTTCTGATCGTGAAGCCTTAAAAGCAGAATTACATCAATCTGCACTTGAAGAGAAAACAGATGAGCCTGTTGAAGGCAATCAAGAAGAAATTTCTTCTGATAATGACACAGAGGAAGAGTTTTCAATGCCTATCTCAGTATTAGGTGGTGAATCTCCTCCACCTGAAGAAGATGAACTTATTGTACGTCGTCCATCATTACACAGACGGTATAAAATTCAAGAAGTTATTCATAAAAATCAAATAATGCTTATTCAGGTTGTTAAAGAGGAACGTGGTGGGAAAGGTGCTGCTCTCACAACTTTTCTTTCAATTGCTGGTCGTTATTGTGTCCTTATGCCAAACTCTCCTCGCAGTGGCGGTATTTCACGCAAAATTTCAAACACGAGCGACCGTAATCGTCTTCGAGAGATTTTAGAAGATTTATCTATACCTGATGGTATGGGGCTTATAATCCGAACAGCAGGACGTGAACGGACGAAACTAGAGATAAAACGTGATGCAGAATACCTTATGCGTACATGGAATGGCATCCGGCTCCATACTTTAGAATCAATTGCCCCTGCCCTTATCTACGAAGAGGAAGACATTATTAAACGAGCCATTCGAGATCTTTATACGAAAGATGTTGAATCTATTTTAGTTGCTGGTGAAGAAGGCTATAAAATTGCAAAAACATTCATGAAAACTTTGATGCCTAGCCACATAAAACGTATTCAAAATTACAAAAACACGACGATTCCTTTATTTAGAAAATACGGTGTCGAAATGCAAATTGATGAAATGTATAATCCAGCGGTTAGACTTTCATCAGGAGGATCTATAGTTATCCATCCTACAGAAGCACTTGTCTCTATAGATATCAACTCAGGACGGTCAACACGGGAACGTCATATAGAAGAAACTGCCTTAAAAACTAACCTTGAAGCTGCAGATGAAATTGCACGACAAGTAAGATTAAGAGATCTTGCAGGGTTAATTGTTATTGACTTTATTGATATGGATGAATCTCGTCACATCGCAACCGTTGAAAGGCGCGTTAGAGAAGCCTTTAAAAATGATCGTGCCCGTATACAAATGGGCAAAATTAGCCCATTTGGTCTTCTTGAACTTTCTCGACAAAGGCTTCGCCCCAGTATTTTAGAGACAACCGCTCACCCATGTGCGCATTGCAATGCGACAGGATTTGTACGTTCTATAGAGTCAACGTCTCTTTATATTTTGAGGACTATTGAAGATGAAGGATTTAAAGGAAATTCCACAGAAATCTTAGTTCAAGTTCCTCCAAAAGTTGCTTTTTATCTTCTTAATAGCAAAAGATCGCACTTAAGAGTTATAGAAGAAAGGCATAATATGTCTGTCTTTATCGAAGGGGATGAGAGTTTAATTAGCCCTCAATATCGCCTTAATCGTATAAAAAGGAAAAATGCTGAAATTCAAGATAATGATTCGGAAACTTCTCAGCTAGCACGTGAAATTCCTGCAAACAAAGATAGTATTTCAGAAGAAAAAAGTGATAAACAAAAACCTCGGCGTTCTAAATCTAGGCGCCCGCAACCTCAACAACAATCTAACCAAGACAACAATATACCAACGATAGATAAAGGCGATAAACAAGAAACTCCTGATGTTCAAATAACCTCAGACACTGAAAGACGAGATCATCCAAGACGTCGACGACGCCGTTCACGTAATCGAAGACAACACTTCCAAAATTCAACAGAGGGAAGTAGCAGTATTTCTTCTCAAGAAGAACAAATTTCCTCTAATCACTCTCACAAAGCAGAGGAAGAAAAATCTTTGAATGCTCAAGAAATGAGCAGCGAGAATAATATTTCTCAAGAAGAACATAATGGTCCTAATGGTCCTGAACTTAAAACGCATAAAAAAGGCGCAGGTAAAAAATGGTGGAAAAAGTTACTAGATTAAGAGGTAAAATTTTGCATGTAAATTTTATCCTATTAATTATCTCGCTAATAAACTTCTGCCTACCACCGTTTTCTATAGGAGCACAACCAATTCGGGAAGGAACAATTATTCGAGATGCAGAAATTGAGTCTGTATTAGTTGATTTTACCTCACCAATTTTCCAAGCTGCTGGATTGAAACCTGAGAATTTAAAAATCTTTATTATTGCAGATTCAGATATTAATGCTTTTGCAACGACAGAGTATTCTATTTTTCTTCATTCAGGTTTAATTTTAAAGTCAAAATTTCCTGAACAAGTGATTGGCGTTCTTGCCCACGAAACAGGACATATTGCTGGAGGACATCTAGCTGGTCGTGAAGGAATGGCATCTAAAGCAACAACAATGGCTATGGCGGGTATGGTGCTAGGAGCTGCGGCCATGCTCGCAGGAAGTCCGGATGCAGCCGCAGGTCTTATGATGGGTGGCATGCAAATGGCACAAAATACTTTTATGCATTATAGTCGTGGCCAAGAAGGTACGGCTGATAGTGCTGGCGTAAAGTATCTTGATAAACTGAACTGGTCTTCAAAAGGTTTCTACGAATTTATGCAAATATTAGAAAAGCAGGAACTCCTCAGTTCAGAACGGCAAGATCTGTATATGCGTTCTCACCCTTTTAGCCGTGATAGGGTTGAATTTTTAAAAGATCATGTAAATCATTCTCCCTATTCAAAAAATCTTCTTCCTAATAAATTTTATGCTTCTTACAATCGAATTCTGGCTAAATTAGAAGCATTTCTCTTACCTTCAGGACAGATTTTTCTTAAATATTCTGAGAATAATTCTTCTGTGGAGGCGCGCTATGCAAGAGCAATCGGCTTTTATCGAAGTGGAAAAATAATAGAGGCTTTGAACACCATAGACAACTTGTTGCTAGATTACCCTAAAGATCCTTATTTTTGGGAATTAAAAGGGCAAATTCATTTTGAAAATGGAAATCTCTCTCCTGCTCTTCAGGCTTACAAACAAGCTAAAATTTTAAAACCTGATGCCCCTTTGATAAGACTGAGCTATGCACAAGTTATTCTTGAGATCAATACACCTGCTTTAAATCGTGAGGCAATTAGTGAACTTAATAAAGTTCTTCAAAAAGAAAAAGAAAACCCTTTTGTATGGCACCTACTTGCAATTGCTCATGGGCGACAAAATAATATTGGTGTATCAGCTTTATGTCTTGCAGAAGAAGCTCTTTCAGTCGGTAAATATGATATCGCTTTAAATCAAGCGAAGAGAGCTGAACATCTTCTTCCAAAAGGTCCACAAAAAATACGAGCAGAAGATATAAAAGATTTTGCAGAACGTGAATTAAAAAAACAGTAAGCATAATCTTTTTAAAAGTGTTATTGATCTTAGTGGAAGGATCTTTTAATATTTTATTTAAATATGGGAGGAAAATATGAAAAATATAATGATAGCCAATTTAGGCTTTGCAGCACTTTTGTTCAACTCTGTTCCAGCAATTGCAGAAAGTCCTATTTCCAAAAAGCAGACAAAAGACATTGAAAAAGTTGTTGAAAATTTCCTGTTAGAAAATCCTGAAGTTATGGAAAAGGCATTTCAAAATTTACAAGATAAACGCCAACGTCAAAAAACGGCTGAAAATAAATTAACTGTTTTAAAGAATGCAAAGGCTCTCTTTAATAATGCAACAGATCCATTTATAGGGAATCCACAAGGTCAAAAAAAACTTGTCGTGTTTATGGATCCTTTTTGTGGACATTGTCGTAAATTTCATAAAACTTTAAATTCAGCGCTTCAAGATAAAGCGTTTAAAGATCTCAAAATTATATTTAAAGATTTACCAATTTTTGGTGAAATTTCAAAATTAGCAGTTCAAGCCAACTTTGCCGCTAAGAACCAAGGAAAATACGCTGAATTCCAAAATGCTATTTTTGAAGCAAGTTCAGATCTTACCAAAGAAGACATTGAGAATATTGCTCAAAAAATAGGCTTAGATATTAATCAATTCAAGGCTGATTTATCCTCTAGCATTATTGCAAGCAAAATTACTGAAACTGAAGAATTAGCTTCAAAACTTAATATAGAAGCAACCCCAACTATTATTTATGATAACCTTATTATTCCTGGGGGGCCGGATCTTGAGACTCTTAAAAAATTAATATCAACAGACACTAAAAACAAAATATAAAAGGAAGATATGTTTCACTCCTCACCAGATTTAATTGAAGGTTCCGTTCGCATTTATGATGTCCGTGAATATACAGATGCATCGGCAGCGGTCCAACGAATTAAAGAACTTTATAATGACAGTAGCTCTCTTATAAGCAAAGCTTATGAAAATCTTAATGAAGGAGATAAAAACGCATCTTCTCCAAAGGAAGGCTGTTACCCTTATGTAGGAATTTATATAAATAGTGCTGATATTAAATTATCTGATGCAGCGCTTTCATATGGATTTGTTGATGCTCCCGGATTTTATGGAACAACCCTTACACATCCGGAATTTTTTGAAGCATACTATCATGAACAAATTTCTTTACTCATTGAACGTTATAAAAAACCTATCATTGTTGGTCGAAGTGAATGGCCTATCCCCTTAGCATTCGTTGTTGACTTTAGCAAAGCAAGGCTGAATCAATCTCAAATTGATCAGTTACATCTCAATTTTGAGCACCCAAATTTAACAAGACTCAATGATCATATTGTTAACCATACATATAAGCCTCTTATTAATAGCCCCCGTCCTCTTGCTCTTTTTTCCGGAGAGCGTGTTGACTTTTCACTTCATAGGCTTCACCATTACTCAGGAACTTCTCCTGAACACTTTCAAAATTTTATTTTATTAACAAATTACCAGAGATACATAGGTGAATTTATTCAATTTTCTGAGCAAAAACTTTTAGAAGGAACTGAATATAACGCTCTCGTCACACCAGGGGATGTTATTACAAGCAAAACCAAATCTAATACGCTTGTAAAAAGCGGTGATGAACTTGATCATCTTCCTCAAATGCCCGCATATCATTTGAAACGCCCTGATGGTAATGGGATTACTTTTATAAATATTGGTGTGGGTCCTACAAACGCAAAAAATATCACAGATCATTTAGCTGTTTTACGTCCTCATTGCTGGCTCACATTAGGACATTGTGCAGCCTTAAGAAGAAATCAAAACCTTGGCGATTATATTCTTGCCCATGGCTATGTCAGGGATGATGGTGTTTTGGACGAAGATCTTCCATTATGGGTACCTGTTCCCCCAATTGCAGAAGTTCAAATAGCCCTTCAAGATGCTGTTATTGCTGTTACAGGACTGGATGGTCCTGACACTAAACTTAGGCTACGTACAGGTACTATCTATACAACAGATAACCGCAATTGGGAATTGAGATCTGATGAGATCTATGAAAAATTCAATCAAAGTCGTGCCGTGGCTCTAGACATGGAATCAGCAACTATTGCTGCAAATGGTCTCCGCTTCCGTGTTCCTTATGGAACATTACTTTGCGTTTCTGATAAGCCCATACACGGAGAAATTAAGCTAAGAGGAATGGCGAATAATTTTTATCGTGAAAGAGTTCAACAACACTTAATAATTGGGCTGGAAGCTATTCGTATCATTCGTGAACGTGGCGTCGCGTCGCTGCACTCCAGAAAGCTCAGAGGGTTCGATGAGCCGGCGTTTCGCTAGTGCCTGCTCAAATTGTCCAAAATTCTGTTCAATGAAAGCATCATAATCAGTCCAAAATTGTTTGAGAATCTCATCTGTTTCCATAAAGATCTGATGACGTGCATGTTCATAAATTTTAACATTACATTTTGGTAAGTTCTCTACAATATGTTTAAGGGCTCGATTATCTATAATCTCTTCTTCACCAGCCGCTAAGAATAATATAGGAATATTGATATTTTTTAGATAAGATACTTGAAGAATTTTTTGGATAGATTGAAAAGTTGCATGAAGCCAACCGTAAGTTCCGCCTCCCAATACAAGCCCTGGATTCTTAAGCTGTAAATCTCTGTGCGCAAAATAACGACGTCTGTCATGCGTTAAATAATTTCCCTCAAATGGCTCATGGAGGGGGTTATAATTTCCTTGACCAAAAAAATATGCATCCCGAAATCCTGCAAGACAAGCGCAATGTGTTAAAAATCTAGCTAAAAATTTTGGATAAGCACCTGTTTTAATATCTATCATAGGAGAAACTAATACAGCCCCGTCCAACACATTATGATGTTCGCTTAAATATCGTAATGCTAAATGCCCCCCCATGGATTGACCTAAAAGAATACATTGATGTTGGCTTTTAGGTTGAACATGCTCTGTAATAAGCTGATGCAGGTCTTGTAAATATGTATCATATGAATCTATATGACTTTTATGATGATTTGTGAGCATACGGCTTGAAAGACCCTGGCCACGCCAATCAAGAGCCCAGACATTATTACCTCTTAAGCGTAAGTTCTGAATCATTTCATCATATTTTTCCATAAAGGACGCACGTCCTTGAAGCAAAATGATTGTACGATTCAGTTTTCGAATTGGTTGTAATGTGGGCCAAAACCCTATGCGTATTTTTGCACCATCTGCAGTATGCATAAATTTATAGGGTTCTTTTATCATTATATATGCCTTCAATTACTTCATATTTTAATTGTAATTGAATGTTTATTTAAAATAGGTAAATAAAAGAAAATTTTTAAATTAAATTTATTAAATTAAGGGTTTAAAAGAATTTCGTCCTCTTCTCCCTTTTTATCAACAACTTCTTTAAAAAGTTTTAAAAGATCATCTTCTGTTAATTTTGAATGTTCTTTTCCATTTGCATCGAAAACCACTTCTCCTTCTGTGAGCATGAGAGTTCGATTTCCAACTTCAAGCGCTTGACGCATGCTATGGGTTACCATCAAAACAGTTAAGTTTTTCTCTAATATAATATTACAGGTAAGCTGGATAATAAAAGCAGCAGTTCGTGGGTCTAAAGCTGCTGTATGCTCATCAAGAACCAATATTTTCATAGGAGAAAGAACAGCCATAATTAAAGAGATCGCTTGCCTTTGACCTCCTGATAAAAGGCCAATAGGGTCTTTAAGTCGCGCTTCAAGCCCCAAATTTAACTTTTCAAGAAATTCATGGAAAATTTTTCGATTATTAGGTGATAAAGCAAAACGAAGACCAAGATTTTTACCACGATAAAAGGCAAGAGCTAAGTTTTCCTCCACAGTTAAATTCCCGCATGTCCCTACTAAAGGATCTTGAAAAACACGCGCTACCATACTTGCTCTTTTTTCTGCTGACCAGTCTGTAACATTAATGTTTTCAAAAAAGACTTTTCCATAGGATGGTCTAATATCACCAGTTAAAACATTTAATAAAGTCGATTTTCCTGCCCCATTTCCACCAATAACAGTGACAACTTCTCCTTCTTCAATAGCAAGGGAGACGTTATTCAGAACCATTTTTTCTAATGCTGTTCCTTGATTAAAAAGAACACGTATTTTTTCAAGCTTAATCATGACCGACTCCGCTCTGTAAATTTATTTGTTGTTATTTCCTTCAAACGCGGAAGTATCATCGCAATAATCACAATAGCCGCCGTTACTAAATTTAAATCTGTCGCCTGCAAACCAATACCATCTGCATTGAGGGCTAATGCAATTGCAAAGCGGTGAAGAATTGCGCCAATAATACAAGCCAAAAGAGTTAACCAAATTCTTCGCGTTTGGAACACAACTTCCCCTATAATTACAGCTGCAAGGCCCATAATAATAGTTCCACTACCAATACTCACATCAGCAAAACCCTGATGTTGAGCAAACAACGCCCCTCCTAAAGCAATTAATCCATTGCTTAAAGAAATTCCTAAAAGAATCATTGCTCTAGTTTTTATACCTTGTGCTCTAGCCATCCGCGGATTAGTTCCTGTCGCACGCACAGCAAGGCCTGTCTTAGTGAGCATAAAGTACCATAATAAAAAACCTGCAACTAAAGTAATCAGGCTTAATAAGAAAATTGTTCCTGTTATTTTTGTCGAGAACATTATTTCAAAGGGACTAAAAATTGTTCTTACATCCATCATAATGGTTACATTAGGCCCTTTCATAATCCTTAAGTTAATTGAATAAAGAGCCAACATAGTTAGAATTCCAGATAGCAAATTTAAGATTTTCCAACGCACACTCAACCAAGCTGTAAAGAAACCAGCGCCACAGCCACCTAGAATAGCGCAAAACGTAGACAACCAGGGATTACATCCGTAAGAAATTAAAGTTGCTGCAATTGCTGCGCCTAAAGGAAAAGAACCATCTGCTGTCATATCTGGAAAATCTAATATTCGAAAAGAAAGATAAACACCTAAAGCGACCATGCTATAAATTAGGCCAAGCTCTATTGCACCTAAAAACTGTAATTCATTCATAAAATTATCTTTCTATAAATCAAGAGTTCTCAAATCCGACTTTATTAAAATTAAATTCTTTATCTTCAGGAAGCTTTAAATCTAAATAATTTAAGGTTTTCATGTTAACTGTAATGTCCGAAACTTCGGCTGTCTCGACAGCAATCTCTGAAGGTTTTTCCCCTTGTAAAATTCTAATAACCATTTTTCCCGCACTTCTTCCTATATCAAATAAATGAGCTCCAGCTGTTGCTAACGCACCTTGAAAAACAGAATCTGTCTCACTTGTAAAAATGGGTTTTTTAAAATCAAATTGAAGTTTAATTAAAATATCCATGGCAGAAAGGACAGTGTTATCTAGAGTAATATAGAAAGCATCAACTTTTTTAATAAGACTTAACGCTGCCGCATGTACATCTGACGTTTTCATAGCAGCAACAGAAATAACCTCGTACCCCTCTTTCTTTGCAAGTTCCTCAAAAAGCCTAAACTGCTTCACAGAATTAATTTCGCCTTGATTATACAGACCACCAATCACTTTTGCATTTGGTAACATCTTTTTAATAAGTTTAACCTGTCTTTCAATAAGGGGGAAATCACTCACACCTGTTACTAAACCACCTGGTTTTTTTAGATCTTTGACAATCCCTGCATTTATAGGATCAGTGACGGCTGCAAAAACAATAGGTATGCTATGATTGCGAGCTGATGAAACTAAAGCTTGTGCACTTGGTGTAGAAATAGCAATCATAATGCTCGGTTTTAAACTCACAAATTGTTGAGCAATTTGAATATTAGTCGCACTGTTCCCTTGAGGGTTTTTGTAAAGCCATTTAATTGTTTTTCCATCGATGTATCCTTGGTCTTCGAGAGATTTTTTAATGCCTTCTCTAACAGCATTAGCTGAAGGATGATCAATTATTTGTGTGATAGCAATAATGGGTTTATCTACTAATGCATGAGCATAAGATATACATATAAAAGAATTTATAAGTGTTAAAAGACTAGAAAATTTTAAATGAAAAACTTTTCTACAACTCTTTAAAAAAGAGAAGTTTTTAGCATTATTCATAATAAAGTTCCTTTATACTTTTTTATTATTTTTCGTTGTTGCTTATCAGACAATTTCACTATATGTCTTTTAGTTTTTTTACTAATAATGCTAACAGACAAACATTAATAATTTCATAATTTAGCCGTGAAATGTAACTTAGATTTTCAAAAAAGTAAACCTTTTCAACTATTTTTGAATTTTATAATAATGTGCTCTTTTGGCGATTTTACTTGGTACATTAATTCCCAAGTGCTTAGCTGTTGTCTCATTAATATAAATTTGAGGTTTTTCAGGAAAGGCAATAGGAATTTGCAAACCTGGTGTATGTTTTAAAAATTTAATAACTCTTTCGCCAACCTGCTTTCCATGCTCATAATAACTTGTGCCAACAGCCGCAAATGCTCCTTTTTGAACTAACACTTCATCACTTGTAAAACAGGGGATATTTTTCTCATATTGCAAAGAAATTAGAGAAGAAATCGCGGATACTATCGTATTATCTTGAGGTATGTAAATTGCATCAACTTTTCCAACTAAACTTTGGGCAGCAAACAATACTTCTGAAGTCCTTGTTGCTGGAGCTAAGAATACTTCAATGTCCATTTTCTGAGCCAATTCTTTAAATTTATTGATTATTTTTACTGAATTAACTTCAGCTGGATTATATAAAATACCAACTTTGCTCGCTTTAGGAAGGATGTCCTTAATTAATTCTATTTGAGCATGCACTGGAGGAAGATCACTTACGCCAGAAATAAATTCGCCCGGCCTCTTTAAATCTTTAACAAGATTTGCATGTACAGGATCTGTAACGGCTGCAAATATAAAAGGAATGTTCATGTTGTGAGAGGCAACTGCAAGAGCTTGAGCACTAGGTGTAGAAATAGCTACGATGACATCTGGTTTTATCCCTACAAATTGCTTTGCAATCTGATTGTTAATACTCATATTGCCTTGCGCATTTTTATAAATTATCTTGTAGTCTTTACCTTCTTGTAAGTTACTTTGAACAAGAAAATCAATTATTCCTCGCCTAACAGCCTCAAGAGAGGGATGCTCAACAATTTGGCTAATAGCAATTGTTTTAATTTTTGAAGAAGGTTTGGAAAACCACTTATAATAAAATATTCCAATTATGGTAAATGCGACCATAAAGAGAAATAATTTAAGTGCTTTCATCATATTTACCTTTTGCAAACTGTGCGACACCCTACGAGAAAATTTCTCTCAGTGCAAAACTTTTAAAAATCAGGTGTATTCTTTTTTACACATATTTTTTGATTTTCAAGCGAAATTGAAACTTTGCCATTCAAAAAATCAAGAGCCATTCCTCCAAAAATAGAGTATCGCCACCCTTTGATAGCATGTATGGGTGCTTCTTCTCTTAACATAATTAAAGTATCAAGATCTTTTGTCGTCGCTATCAATCTTTCAGCAACATGAGATTCTTGGCTTTTAATTTTTAAAAGGACTCTTAATAAATCAACTAATATAGTTGATGCGCCTAATTTCTCTGGCTTTGAATGTAGAGTTGGACAGTTCTCAAGAGGAATTGCGTTAGCTTCATTTAGAATATGTATAATTTGAGCCCCCATTGAGCCATGTGCTAACTTTGGCGAGCTCCCTCTTATCTCTTTTAACTCATCTAAAGAAGAAGGGTTATGAGCTGCAATTTCAATTATAATTTCATCACGCAATACGCGATTTCTAGGAATATTTCTATTTTCAGCTTGTCGCTCTCGCCAAGCACTTAAAGCTTGAAGACGTGCTAAAAATTGTGGTTCTCCGCTTCTCGGTTTTAATCTTTGCCATGCTTTATCAGGGTGAATCTTATAAGAATCGACATTTTGTAATACTTCTATTTCTTCTTTTATCCATAAAAAACGATCATCTTTTTTAAGACGTTCCATCAACTTTTCATAGATAGTCCTTAAAAAAATAACATCATTAGCAGCGTATTTGAGTTGTTTTTCAGTCAACGGACGACGTGCCCAATTAGAATAGCGACTAGACTTATCAAGGGTAGCTTTAGCAAGTGATTTTACTAATGTCTCATAGCCTACAGACTCTCCAAAACCACAAACCATTGCCGCAATTTGCGTATCAAAAATAGGTTTAGGAAGTTCATTCATAAAAAGATAAAAAATCTCTAAATCTTGGTAAGCTGAGTGAAATACTTTAACAATATTTTCATCTTTCATAATCTGAAAAAGAGGTGAAAGATCAATTTCAGAACTTAAAGGATCAATAAGTGCTGTTACCTCTTGCCCTGCAACTTGTATTAGGCAAACTTTAGGCCAATAAGTATCTTCTCTAATAAATTCTGTATCAACTGTAATAAAATTCTCATTTTCAATTTTTTTACAAAACGCCAAAAGCTTTTCAGTCGTTGAAATTAATTCCATAAAAATATCTTTCCATCTTTAAGAGAAGAACTATAGCAAAACGTAATATAAATTGCTATTTTACCCAAAAAGAAATTTAGAAAGAGAAAACTATGCATCCTTATCGCACACATAAATGCCATGAATTAAGAGTGGAACATGTCGGCTCAAAAGCCCGCCTTTCTGGATGGATTCATCGGAAACGAGATCATGGAGATCTTTTATTCATCGATTTAAGAGATCATTATGGGATTACACAATGTGTTATTGAAGCAAGTAATATTCATTTTAAAACACTTGAAGCTACAAAACTTGAGAGCGTGATTACCGTAACCGGCCATATCCTTCAACGCACTCCGGAAACAACGAATACTAAAATGCCAACAGGTGCTATTGAACTAGCGATTGAAGAATGTAGTATTGATTCAGTTGCTGATGTCCTGCCATTATCAGTTAACAGCGATCAAGACTTTCCGGAAGAAACAAGACTCCGCTATCGTTTTCTGGATCTACGTCGCGAAAAGATGCATGCTAACATCGTCCTTCGAAGTCAGGTTATTGCCTCTATTCGACGAAGAATGATCAAGCAAGGCTTTATGGAATTCCAGACACCGATTCTAACGGCCAGCTCTCCTGAAGGCGCAAGGGATTTTCTGGTACCATCACGTGTTCATCCAGGCAAATTTTATGCCCTTCCTCAAGCCCCTCAAATGTTCAAACAATTGCTTATGATTGCAGGTTTTGATCGCTATTTTCAAATTGCCCCGTGCTTTCGAGATGAAGATGGTCGTGCTGATCGCTCGCCTGGAGAATTTTATCAATTAGATTTTGAAATGTCTTTCGTAACACAAGAAGATGTTTTTGCTGCTCTTGAACCTGTGCTCCATGGTCTTTTTACTGAATTTGGCAATAATAAGGTCATTACTTCAACACCCTTTCCAAGGATTACCTATGAAGAAGCAATGCTTAAATATGGTACAGATAAACCAGATTTAAGAAACCCACTCATCATTTCACAAGTAAATGAAGTTTTTGAAAAGTCAGATTTTAGTGTGTTCTCTAATGCTCTTGCAAATGGATCAGTGATTCGTGCTATTCCTGCTCCTAATGCAGCAAAGGAATCACGTAAGTTTTTTGATAATCTAAATGATTGGGCCAGAACACAAGGTGCCCCAGGTCTTGGTTACATTATTTTCTCAGAAGGAACTGCAAAAGGTCCTATTGCAAAATTTTTAGACAATACACGCCTTGAACAGTTAAAAAGATTAACGAATGTTCAAGAAGGTGATGCTGTATTTTTTGTTTGCGCACCTCAAAAAGAGGCTGAAAAGCTCGCTGGCTTGGCACGACAAAAAATTGCTCAAGATCTAAATATCATTGAACAAAATTGTTTTAAATTTTGTTGGATTGTTGATTTCCCAATGTTTGAGTATAATGAAGATCAGCGTAAAATAGATTTCTCTCATAATCCCTTTTCAATGCCTCAAGGAGGCTTGGAAGCTTTACAATCCAAAGATCCTTTAGATATTAAAGCTTACCAATACGATATAGTCTGCAACGGTTATGAACTCTCAAGCGGAGCAATCCGTAATCATAAGCCTGAAATTATGTATAAAGCATTCGAAATTGCAGGTTATACGCGTCAAGAAGTTGAAACGCAATTTAGTGGCATGCTTAATGCTTTAAAATATGGTGCTCCTCCTCATGGTGGGTCTGCACCAGGTATTGATCGAATTGTAATGCTTCTGGCTGAGGAACCAAATTTGCGAGAAATTGTAGCATTCCCAATGAATCAACAAGCGCAAGATTTATTAATGGGAGCTCCCTCAGAAGTAACCCAAAAACAACTGGAAGAACTCCACATTCGAGTACAACTACCACCTGAGCAAGCTTAATTTGCTTTTTGGAAAATACCGCAACGCAAGATCCCAGCTAAGTCTGGGATCCATTCTTTGAGAGTAAATCCATTTTCCAGAAGGATTTCTTGAACGGATGACTCTTGGTTTTTTCCTATTTCAAGAAACAAATGTCCCAATGACTTTAATAAACGGAAAGCATGAGGTGCTAAAGAACGATAAGCATCTAAACCATCACTTCCACCAAATAAAGCAATATGAGGATCATACTTAATTACTTCTTGAGAAAGCATCTGCCGATCAGTCTCTGCAATGTAAGGCGGATTGGAAACAATAATATCAAATTCTTCTACTATTCCCTCTCCCCAAAAAGTATTGATAAGCTTAAGTCGTTCATGTAGTTTAAATTTTTCTAAATTTAGACGTGCAACTTCCAAAGCAAGAATAGACTTATCAATGCCAATCCCATAACTATATAAATATTCCTTAAGAAGGGTAATAATTAAACAACCAGTTCCTACCCCTAAATCAAGAATATTGAGACGCTTTTCTCGGACAGGATAAGTTTTAAAAACAGCTTCGATTAAAGTCTCACTATCAGGACGTGGATCTAAAGCATCTGCTTTTACAATAAAAGGTAAACTCCAAAATTCTTTTTCTTCTCTAATCTTTGAAAGAGGTTCATGAAGAGTTCGTCTTAAAACCCAACTTTCATATTTTTCCAGTTGATACGGCGCTAATTCCCGATCTGAAGCCGTTATTATTTCTTCTAATGAAAGATTTAAAGCATACTTAAGCAATAATCTTGCTTCGTGATGACTATTTTTAATTTCAGCGTACTCAAGTTTTTTTTTTGCTTCAGTAAGAGCTTTAAAAATTGTTAACGACATTACTCTGTAACATCGGCAAGACGACCTGCTTGGTCTTCTGTAACAAGAGCGTCAACGAGCTCATCTAAAGCCGCACCTTCTAAGATTTGATCAAGCTTGTACAAAGTTAAATTAATACGATGATCTGTTACACGCCCTTGAGGATAGTTATAAGTTCTAATCCGTTCAGAACGATCTCCAGAACCAACCTGATTTTTTCGAGAAGCTGATCTTTCAGCCTCTTTCTTTTGTCTCTCTAAATCATAAAGGCGAGCCCTTAGGATTTTAAGAGCTTTTGCCTTATTTTTATGTTGTGATTTTTCATCTTGTTGTTGAACGACAAGGCCTGATGGAATATGGGTAATTCGAACAGCACTATCTGTGGTGTTAACGGATTGCCCTCCCGGACCACTTGAGCGATAAACATCTATTCTCAAATCTTTTTCTTCTATCACAATATCAACATCTTCAACTTCAGGTAAAACAGCAACAGTCGCCGTACTCGTATGGATTCTACCTTGTGATTCAGTCGCTGGTACACGCTGGACACGATGCACACCTGATTCAAACTTAAGTCTTGAATACGCACCTTTTCCCATTACGGAAGCACTAACCTCTTTGATCCCACCAATCCCTGTATCTGTTAAACTTATGATCTCAAAACGCCACCTTAAACCTTCCGCATAACGTTGGTACATACGCAATAAATTACTTGCAAAGAGAGCAGCTTCATCCCCACCTGCTCCTCCGCGTATTTCAAGGATAACGTTACGTTCATCGTCAGCATCTTTAGGTAATAAAAGGACTTTTATTTGATGTTCAAAATTAGGAATCTGTTCCTTTTTAACTTTTAAATCCTCTTCTGCTAAGGTTTTAAATTCTAAATCAAGTGCAGGATCATTCAGTAAATCTTCTAAATCCTTAACTTCACTTTGCACTTTTCGCAACATTGTAATGGCTTCTGAGACATCCTTAAGATCAGCATATTCCTTTGAGAGGCGTGCAAATTCTTGTCCACTTTCATGTGTCCCTGTTCCCAAGAGATTTCCTAATTCATGATAACGCGTAAGGACTTGATCTAATTTAGAATCGAAACTCATGCTAATTGTACTTTCACTAATTTATCGACTAACTTTTCAAAAGGAACTTTTTCTTGAGCTCCCGTCTTAAAATCCCGTAGCAAAGCTTCTTGTGCCCTCATCTCATCTTCACCAATAATAATTGCATAAGTAGCTTTTAATTTATCAGCACGCTTTAAACGTTTAGATAGATTCCCGTGATATCCTATATCGACGAAAATGCCTTTATCTCTAAGTTCTTGAGTCAATTTGAAACAAGCTTTTTCTGCTTCATCACCTAAAGGAATCATCGCAATAGGCGTTTGCTCTAAAGGAATTATTGGCCTTAATAACGCGAGCCGATCAACCCCAGCGCCCCAGCCAACACCTGGCAGACGCGGTCCGCCCATCATCTCAACAAGATTATCATAACGCCCCCCAGCAATTACTGTACTTTGTGCCCCTAAAACATCAGTAATGAACTCAAAGGTTGTATGACAATAATAATCCAATCCCCGCACTAAACGCGTATTAACTTTGTAAGAAATATCAAGAATTTCTAATCCCTTACAAACATCGTTAAAGAAAGTTTTTGAAGTTTCATTTAAGTAGTCACTATAAACAGGTGCTTCTTTTATAATCATTTCATCTTGTTCAGATTTAGAATCTAAAATTCTTAAAGGATTACGATCAAGTCTATCTTGGCTTTCTAAAGATAATTTAGGGCGAAATGGTTTTAGATAATTTAAAAGAGCTTTCTTGTAATTTTCTCTACTTTCAGTATCTCCCAACGTATTAATGTTTAGTTTAACACTTTCGTCTACACCTAAATTTTTTAAAATCTGATGTGCCATTGCAATAACTTCAATATCAGCCAATGGCTTTGCGACACCAATAAGTTCAACACCAATTTGATCAAACTGTCGATAACGCCCTTTTTGAGGACGTTCATATCGAAACATGGGACCTGCATAAGAAAATTTTAAAGGCGCATGTTGCCCTAAACCATGGGATATTACAGCACGAACAATTCCCGCTGTTCCTTCGGGACGAAGTGTAAGATCCTCTCCTCCTCTATCCTGAAAGGTATAAGTTTCTTTACTAACAACGTCTGATGTTTCGCCAAGTCTATGAAAGACGCCTGAAAACTCAAATATAGGTGTTGAAATTTCTTCAAACCCATAGCACCGAGCCACCTTCATGGCTTCTTTCACAATAAAACGATATTGACGACATTCCTCAGGTAACAAGTCATGCGTTCCACGAACTGGCTGAAACACGAATTTACTCCATTAGTTCTTAAGTTTAATCCGTAAACTTGGATTTTTTTTATTTAATGTGCCTTAAGATAAGAAAGTAATGATTCATCGTCTAGCAAAATATTGTCTTTGACCTCACCTTTTGCCCCTAAAGACTTTGAAGGCGCATTTCCAACGGTTATATTAAGTCCTCCGGCATTTCCTGTAAGTAAAATTAGACCTTCTTTTTGAGGCACCTCATAGGATTCACCTGGTAACATTGTTTTTACTAAGATTATATTACCTTGAGCATCTTTAATTTGCACCCAGGTTTCTTCAATACATGTTAATTTAATGTGTGTAGAGGTTATTTGAAGATTGTTTTCTAGAACCGCGTTTTTATCTGAAGATTGATTTAATGTTTTACTGTCTTTTAAATCTTCTAACTGCTTTTCACCATCACTTGAAGGCGTCGACTCATTAACTTTGATACTTGCTTCCTGAGTTGGAGACATAATAGACAAAGAATTAGAAGAATCTCGTTCATCTAAATTTTTAGTTGCAGAATTATGAAATTTAATTTGAGCAGAATCATTTGTTTCTAATCTACTTAATGTTTTTTCTGAAGGTATTAAATCTGGAATCTCTTGTTTTTCTTGTGAAAAAGATTTTACAAGAAACAAAAGTAATAAAACTGTAATTGCAACGCCTATAGAAATAAGAAGATACATTTTGTTTGGCGTTGTTGATTTTCTTAAAGCATCGGGAAGATTTAATTGCACAGCTTGGTTTTCAAGCAAAATTTGCTGTTTAAACTGCTCAACGCATTTCGTGGGTTTCTCACCTAAATATTGTGCATAAGCACGTACGAATCCCAGAGTGTAAACTCTTTCTGGAAGAATTTCTATGTTCCCTTCTTCAATTGCCTCAAGATAACGTTCTCCAATTCTTAAGACTTTGGAAATCTCTTCTAGACTGTAATGTTTACGTTCTCTAACTTTACGGAAATGATGACCTATATGCTGCGAGGTTTTACTCTCTTTTTTAGAGAGAAGATTCTCATTCTGATTATTTATTTCTTTTTTTTCTTTAGGTTTTACCGTTTCCACCTGTTTTCTTTTAGCATTCATTCAATCACTTTCCCCATGGTTACTATTAAATGAATAGCTACATATTAAAAACAAGTCAATCCATCTTAAAACCGTATAGATAAATTTATTAATTTAAAAATAAATATATTATCCTTTTATATAAGAATTTTTATATTGGAAAATATAAATATATTACCATCAAAACATGAAAATATATTAAATTTTATTTATTAAAACTTATTATTTACTATAAAAAAATATAATATTATTTAAGTTACAAATAATCATTAAGTTTGATCATGGTAAATTTAAGGAATTTTTGAACAATAGAAAATAATTAAAGAAAATGTTTTCTGTAAAGTTGGTTCTAAAAACTTTAATTAAGAAACTTTTACTTTATTTCGCATCTCAATTGTCGTTATTGCCTGAGCAATAAGTTCATCAATAATCTCTTTTGCAGGCTGTTCTTTATTTACTAAACCAACACTTTGCCCTGCCATGACAGAACCTGTCTCAACATCACCATCAACAACTGCACGTCGTAAAGCACCTGCCCAATATTTTTCAATTTGCAGCTGACCTTCTTTAAGTTCCACCTCTCCCCTATTAACTTGGTCAATAGTTTGTTGTTGAAATTCCACAAATTTTTGCGTTCCCTCGTTTTCTAAAGCACGAACCGGGATAACAGGAAATCTTGCATCAAGTTGCGGTGAAATCACTGCATCTCTTGAGGAAGCTCGAATGAAAGCTTGTTTAAATCTAGGATGCGCGCGGCATTCTGTTGCACAAACAAATCTTGTTCCCAACTGACAGCCTGAAGCGCCCATTTCAAGATAGCTCAAAATGGCTTCACCACGACCAATTCCCCCAGCCACAAAAATAGGGACCTCTTTCAAAGCTGGGATAATTTCTTGAGCAAGAACAGATGTCGTGACGGGCCCAATATGTCCTCCAGCTTCATGACCTTCAATTACAAGCGCATCAACTCCCATTCGAATTAATCGTTTTGCTAAAGCCAGTGCTGGTGCAAAACAAACCATTTTAATACCAGCATTCTTAACCATTTTTATTGATTCAGCATTTGGTAAACCGCCGGCTAGAATAATATGGCTTACGTGATGCTGAATACAAACTTCGATAAGTTTATTTAAATCAGGATGCAAAGTAATTAAATTTACGCCAAAAGGACGCGTCGTTAGCTTTTTTGTTTCGCTAATTTCATGATCAAGATGGTGCGGTTCCATGGCACCACATGCAATAACGCCAAACCCACCAGCATTTGAGATAGCTGATACTAAATGGCGATCAGACACCCACGTCATAGCTCCTGCAAGAATTGGTACCTCAACGCCCAAAAATTCTTTCCCACGATGCCATAAAGAATCTAAATATGAATATGCCTGCATATATACTTTCCATGTACTTAATTGTTTTCTTTTGCATAGTCTTCTTTATGAAAACAGGCAAGAAAGAAGTTTTATTTTTTATAGGACTTATTGTCCTTAAAGTAACTTTTTTGAAACTACCTATAATTATTTTTCATTTATTTATTTTAAGTTTATTAACTCATTTATAAAATTTAATTTTAATAAGTTTATTTTTAATTTTTTTCAAATGTTTTGCTCCATGCCACATTACAAAAAAAGATTTTTTTAAATTGGTTAGAAGACAAACAACCATTTAACTATACATTTAGTCTATCAAAACATCGTAAAAAATTAAGAAAATTTCTTAATAGATGTATCAATATTATGTAATAAATTCCAATATTTATATGCTCTTTTTATTTTTCTTTAACCATCCCTTTTACACACTCGTAAAAACATGGTACTTTCTTAAAATTAAAAATTAGAATTTTGAGATCCAAACTAATGTCTACTTTTCTTGCTAATATTGGGCGCTTTTTTTTAAATTTTCTTCAAGGAACAGGTCATTTTATTCTTTTTATGAACCAATCTCTCATGATTGGTATTCGTCCCCCTTACTATGCTCGACAAATTCTAAAACAAATTTTAGAGATTGGTTATTTTTCATTACCTGTTGTCGGCTTAACAGCCACCTTTACCGGTATGGTACTTGCTTTACAAAGTTATACCGGATTCGCGCGATTTTCAGCTGAAGGCGCTGTTGCAACAGTTGTTGTCCTCTCAGTAACACGAGAACTCGCACCTGTTCTTGCAGGCTTAATGGTAGCAGGTCGTATTGGCGCAGCAATTGCTGCAGAATTAGGCACTATGCGGGTTACAGAACAGATCGATGCTTTATCAACATTGTCAACAGATCCTTTGCAATATCTGGTTATGCCTCGAATTATTGCCGGAACTATTATGTTACCTGTCTTGGTTTTTGTCGCTGATATTATTGGGGTTTTTGGTGGATATCTTGTCTCAATTTATAAATTAGGCTTCAACCCAGGAAATTATCTTCATCAAACTATTCAATATTTAAAAGCTATTGATGTAATCTCAGGCCTTATTAAAGCAGCCGTTTTTGGCTTTTGTATTGCCATTATGGGCTGCTATCATGGATATTATTCAAGAGGAGGCGCCCAAGGTGTGGGCAGTGCAACCACGAATGCCGTTGTTTCCTCTTCAATTTTAATTCTTATTTTCAACTATTTATTGACAACGATTTTTTTCGACAAATGACAAAATATAAATTTCCAAGAATTTTTCTAAAAGATGTTCATAAATCATTTGGAACAAAAAAAGTGCTCCAAGGCATAGATCTTGAAGTAAATCCAGGTGAATCTTTAGTCATTATTGGTGGTTCAGGCACCGGCAAATCTGTTATGCTAAAATGCATCCTAGGGCTTATTCAAGCTGATAAAGGAATAATTCAAGTCGATCAACAAGAAGTTTTAAATGCCTCTCGCTCTGAATTAGATAAGATACGCCACAAAATTAGTATGCTTTTTCAAGGATCAGCTTTATTTGATAGCCTACCCGTTTGGGAAAATATCTGTTTTGCTCTTCTTCAAGAAAAGAAAATAACACGCACACAAGCAAAATCCTATGCAGCAGAGAAACTTTCAGCAGTAGGTTTACCTGCAGACGTAGCCGATCTTTATCCTGCTGAGCTTTCTGGTGGTATGCAACGACGTGTTGCTCTTGCACGAGCAATTGCACCTAAACCAGAAATTCTCTTCTTTGATGAACCTACCACAGGACTTGATCCTATTATGGGAGGAATTATTAACGATTTAATACGCACAAGTGTAAATGAATTAGGAGCGGCAGCTATTACAATTACGCATGATATGGCGAGCGCAAAAAAAATTGCAGATAGAATTGCTATGATTTATAAAGGAAAAATTGTTTGGCAAGGTCCTGCAAAAACAATTGAAAAAATTGATAACCCTTATATTCAACAATTTATTCATGGACGCCATGAAGGACCTATTAAAGTGGATATAAAATAAGATGGCAAAACCAGCTGTTATCTATGTCTGTCAACAGTGTGGTATGAATCATCCTCGTTGGACAGGTCGTTGCGCTGGTTGTGAAAGCTGGAATACTCTTATTGAGGAAGTTCAAGCTTCCTCCCCGGCTTTAAAACATCAAAAGCAGACACGCGGGAAAGTCATTGAATTTTCAAAATTAACTGAACAATCACCCGCCCTTCCGAGGGCGTTGACAGGCCTGAGTGAATTTGATCGAGTTTGTGGAGGTGGCCTCGTTCCTGGCTCTGTTATCCTTGTCGGAGGCGATCCTGGAATTGGTAAATCAACACTCCTATTACAAGTTGCAGCTCTATTAAGCAAACGTCAGGCTTGTTCTTATATTTCTGGGGAAGAAGCTGTTGAGCAAGTAAGGATGAGAGCTCACCGCTTACACCTTCAAGAATCACCATTACTATTGGCTTCAAGTACAAATGTTGGTGAGATTATTGCTTCATTAGACCATGTTAATCCCGTGCCTTTAGTCATTATTGACTCTATACAAACGATGGCAATCGATGCCATTGAATCTGCCCCTGGATCTGTTAGCCAAGTACGTGCCGCTTCTCATGAATTAACCCGCCTTGCCAAGAAGCGAGGAATCACCGTTATTATGGTTGGCCATATGACGAAAGAAGGCATGATTGCTGGCCCCAAAGTTCTCGAGCATATGGTTGATACTGTTCTTTATTTTGAAGGCGAGAGAGGTCATCAATTCCGTATCTTAAGAGCTGTAAAAAATCGCTTTGGCGCAACTGATGAAATTGGCGTTTTTGAAATGACGCAAATGGGCTTGCAGGAAGTGGCGAACCCTTCTGCCCTGTTTCTTTCAGAACGCCAAGGAGATGCGAGCGGTTCTGCTGTATTTGCTGGCATTGAAGGGACACGTCCTCTTCTTGTGGAAATTCAAGCGCTTGTTTCCCCAGCTTCCTACGGCACCCCACGTCGTGCCGTCATCGGCTGGGATGCTGGACGTCTTGCCATGATTTTAGCCGTACTTGAAGCACGCTGTGGCATTCCATTTAGTACGAAGGATGTTTATTTAAATGTTGCGGGAGGTTTAAAAATTTCTGAGCCAGCAGCCGATCTTGCTGTTGCCTCTGCTCTTATTTCTGCCTTAAATGGAAAACCTCTTCCTCATGACGCTATTTTTTTTGGAGAAATCGGTTTGTCAGGAGAACTTCGTTCCGTCGGGCAAGTCGAAATTCGCCTCAAAGAAGCTGCTAAACTTGGGTTTAAGAAGGCCTTTTTACCCCTCTTCCGACAAAAGCATACACTCAATCAAGATTTGGGTGTTCGTTTACATGAAATTGCGTTATTAAATGACTTTATTCATCTTTAAGACGAAGGCTAGAACATGACTGAGCCTATTTTAATCATTTCTGAATTTAATGCTGTTGACATGAGTATTTTGGCATTACTCGCTTTATCAGCTCTCATTGGCGTTATAAGAGGTTTTACAAGAGAATTTTTCGGAATCGCTGGTTGGGTAGGCGCAGCTTTTGTGACGCTCTGGGGGATGCCGTTTTTAAAACCTTACATGCGCGAATGGGTTGGCAATGCTTTTTTTGCAGACATCATTTCTGCCATGGGTCTTTTTATCATTTCTTTTGTGACATTTATGACAGTAATTCGTGCCATGTCAGATCATGTAAAAAGCAGTATCCTTGGAAGTTTAGATCGTTCATTGGGACTTCTTTTTGGAATTGTCAGAGGAAGTATCATTATAATCTTACTTTTCTTAGGAAGTAATATTTTATGGAAGCCTTCAAATCGTCCTCCTCTGCTTCTTGCAGCAAAATCATATCCTTTCTTGCTTAAAGGAACAGAATATGCCTTTGCAATTCTTCCAAAAGGCACAGTTTCAAAAACATTTTATACCCATGAGCAGCTTCCTCATCAGCTTTTAGAAAACCCTGATAAGTTGATGGAAGCCTTATCCCAACCTAAACCTAAAGAAATTAATAAAGATAAAACTGACGGTTATCGCTCTCAACATCGCCATTCAATGGATAGGCTCATTCAAAATTATAAAGCCGAAGACGAAGCTTAAGTTAATATTACTTTTGTTAGAATTCTCTTTTAGACCTAAAAAACTTTTTTTAATTATATCCTTAAAGTGTCATCTTGAGTTTTATGCCTAGGATCTTAAGCAAGCGGTAGATCGCGCCTATCACCAATCGATGCCTCTCAACCTAGAGCTGGATCCCCGCTTTCGCGAGGATGACAACGGAAAAGT
>MKUV01000060.1 GCA_001898725.1 Caedibacter sp. 37-49 | reverse complement strand
CTACCCTAAAATAATTCTCTGTACTATAGGCGCTTCCTTGCTTTTCTTCATACTTCAGAATCGACTAAATAGTTTAAATTGAAAGATCTAACCTTATGAAAGGTTGTTCTCGAATTAAAGGATGTTTTTAGCAGTTGGAATGAATTTTCTCTAATTTTAATAATCTAGGTAGTCCTTAAAGATTCTTTATAAGAACTAAATCTTCCGAGAGTTAAAGCATGGATAATTAATGCCAGAATTGAGACAAAGAATCCAAAGATAAACACGTTTGAAAGATGAGTATTGGCTATCCATCCTGAGATACTTCCTGCAAGCAAAGAAGAAATCCCTAAAACAATATAAAAAAGACCTATTGCTGTCCCTATGATTTTTTTAGGCGCTACATCCGCTATTAAAGCTGTAAAAAGAATTTGTGAAGTACTACGTTGAGCACCCCATAATAAAACACCGACCAAACCAAGCCACATATCGCCTGCAAAAATAAAGCAGACGTTACAAAGAATTAAAGAAATGTAAGAAAAATAAAGAAGCCTCTCTCGTCCTAGTTTATCTGAAAGGCGGCCTATGGGATAACTACATAATACTGAAATAAAATTAAAAATCCCAATTGTTGCTGTACAAACAGGCAATGGAGCCCCTAATTCTTTTAAACGTAAAGCTAAAAATCCATCGCTAAAACGAGCAAGCATAAAAACAGCAGCAATTCCAATTGTCATCCAGTACTTAGAAGGCAAATGCTTCATGTCCTCAAAAGATATTGAACTTCCTTTCTTTTTTTCTGTTCCCACCTTATCTTCTTGAGAATTTGCCTCGTGCATATACTTCCAAATAATGAACAAAGCCGCAATAACAGGAAGGAATCCAATCCATAAGATAAGGCGATAATCTTCTGTAAAAAATATCAGTCCTGAAACAAGCAATGGTCCAATAACACATCCGATTGTTTTTCCTGTCATCATCACACCATAAGCTGCTCCTCTTTTAGATGAGCTACATATATCTGCAACGTAAGCATCTCGCGGCGTTGCGATAACGCCATTGCTAATACGTTCTAGTATTTTTGAAATCATGACTGCCATTGAACCATTGGCTAAGATAAAAAAAGGTTTAGAAAGGGCAGCTAAAAAAACACCAAATAAAAGGGTTGGCTTTTTTTTACGAAAATAGTCGCTGCTTATTCCAGATGACAATTTACAAACTTGAGAGAGCGCTTCTGTAAAACCTTCCATCGCCCCCATCGAAAACATGCTAAGCCCAAGAACAGTAGTAATAAAGAATGGCGAGATGCTAAAAGCCATTGTTGTTGCAACAGCCACCAATAAGTTCGCAAAAGTTAATGCCCAAATTTCAAAAGGAAGATGTGCAAATTTGTTTTTTAAAAGCTTGACCATTTATTGAGGGCTCCTAATCTTTTTTTACATTAACACACATGAACAAATGATCTTAAAACTGAGAGAGCCTAATAAAAGCATTAAATATATTCCACACGCTTTCACCACTGCAAACCAACTTATGTCTTCATTCATAATTATTAGGCAGGTCTCCTGACTTTTGGATTCCGATGCTCTTTTCTGTCTTCTCAGGGAAATTTCCCCATAATATATCAAAAAGAACGCGCACCAAGCACAGTTGCAAGGAAAGCTCTAAAGTTAGCTTACTAGATTCCCTTTTAAACAGAGAAAAGTACCTCTGGACCTTAAAATTAATTTTTATGAAGATAGCAAAAAGGATGAATGCGTCAACATCTAAAAATAAAATCTTATATCCATTTTCACATACTAAAAAAGCCGAGAAACTCTCGCTTCTCGGCTTTTACTAGGATGCAAGAATTTAGGGATTAATCTTTATAGAACGATTGTGTTCATTTAAGATTTTCTCTAACATTTCCTTCTTTTCAGAATACAGTTTCTTAAGTTCCTCGTCTGCCAACCAATATTTTTGATCAGAAGCCTTTTTTAGCCACCTTTCAGCGGCTATTTGTCGGCCTTGCTTTAATAAGTGCAATCCCATTTGATATTGCGCAACATCCAATCCTTTAGGTCCTAACGCTGCTTTTTTAAGGTAAATCATCGCCTCCTCTTTATTTCCTTTAGCAAGCTCTACTAAATAGAGACGAAAATAAGCGTCTTTAAAACTTGGCTTAAGTTGACTTACAGCATCTAGCAAATTTTTAGCTTCAGGATTAAAAGGATCGTCCGTTAATATAAGACTTGCTTGCATGTACCATTTCTTCCAGACTTGATTATCTCCGATTTTTTCGCCAGAAAAAGGGAAAAGAGGCACTTGTGCAGGAAGACAAGGATTTTCAATTTCTGACCTTATTTTCTTCCTAAAATGGTGATCATGAAGTGCTATGATTCTCGCATGACGCTTTTCAAGTCTATCCAATATTTTTGCTTGTAAAGCGACACTTTGTTCATCGCCTTGTTCAACAGCTTTACCAATCCATTTTAAAGCAGTTAATGGCTTTCGATTCATTAAGCGGCCACCTAATTCATGTTGAGCTGAAATATTACCAAGCTTTGCCCAGGTTGTCAGGCCTTCTATTGATGCTTTTTCAATAGATACTCTTCCCACCATAGTATTTAATTGTTCTTGAGCTCTTGGACTTAAGGGTTTTGCAAAAAGCTGTTCTAGGTTTACAATATTTCCTGCCCCGCGTTTGTGCTGGGTTGAATTTTCAGGCTTTATTACCTTATTTTCCTCAACATCACTTGATATGACTCTCTCTTCGGTAAGCTTTAACTTAGGTACTGCTAGCCTTTTTTCGAGTTTTGGTTTCGTTGAAGGATTAACTGTAGATTTTGAAACTTGGATATTTTCTTTAGAATCTTCGTTCCATTCTTTTTCAAAATCAATGGCATGAATTTCAATTGTATTACGAAAACCAACATATTTTACGCCACGCGACTCTTGCGCTTCTTTTCTAGCCTCTCTAAGAGCTTCATTCTTAAGTTCCTTAAGATGATGATATCTTTTTGGCATCTTATATCGAGGTGATTCATTATCAAGGGTATTAAATGCTTGAGCTGAGTATATTGATAACACAAGAAAAGAACTTGTAATAAGGGGGAGGACTTTTGCTTTCATAGATGAGCTCCTTAGTTAAAAAGATGTAAGGACAATATTAGAAGTCTAAATTTTTGTATAAGAATGTCAACCATATTTATCTCTAGGAAAAATGATATTTTTCAGATACCATTAAAGCTTCTCAATTTAAAAAGCCCCTATAACTAATGCGTCGTATTGCAATTTTAATCGTCATATTTATTTGTCTTGCTGGTGGAGCCTGGCTTGGTTATTTAAATACACGACCTCGCGCTTTTCCTTCTGAAACAGCTATTATTTTACCTCAAGAAAAGGATTATGGCACACCTGAGATTGGCGGCACATTTTCCTTAATTGATCATGAAGGGCAACCTCGCACAGAAGCGGATTTTAAAGGAAAGATACTTCTTGTTTATTTTGGCTATAGCTTTTGTCCGGACATCTGCCCTAGTGCTCTTTACAACATGTCTCAAGCCTTAGAAGCATTAGGAACAAAAGCAAAGGAAATTCAACCTTTATTCATTACTATCGATCCTGAACGTGATACGGTTCAGCATTTAGCCCGTTATCGCGAAAATTATCATTCACGTTTCGTTATGCTCACAGGTTCAGAACAGCAAATTCAGGCTGTAATGAAAGCATATAGGGTGCACGGTGCGAAGGTAGAACCTGATGAGACCACAACGGAGTATTTGATGGATCATACATCAATCATTTATATCATGGATCGCCAAGGACGCTTTATTGCCCATTTCAATCATTTGACGCCCCCTAGAGAGCTTCAAAAAGCTCTTATGAAGATTTTATAGGGTAAAGGAATTTTCAATGCTTGTTACAAAGCCTCAACCTCAAGGACAACTAGAATTCATTGAAGTTTATTCTGAAGCGCTTGCAAATAATTTATTAGGGGATTCACCTGTTCGCCACTGCCCTGTTTATCTTCCTTCTGGCTACCATTCTGAGAATCACTATCCTCTCATTATTGAACTCGCGGCCTTCGGTAATTCTGGACTAGGCAGAATTGGGTGGCAAGGTTTTCGAGAATCAATGCCAGAACGCCTCGACCGCCTTATTGCAGAAGGAATGCCACCAGTTATTGTCGCATTTCCACATTGTTTTACTTCACTTGGAGGCAATCAGTATATCAACAGCTTAGCCATGGGTAATTACGAGAATTTTTTAAAGGATGATTTACTTTCCGTGCTTGAAACTAATTTCCCGTGTGGCGGTCCCGGGAAGCGTGGGCTTATCGGAAAATCTTCTGGCGGCTATGGGGCACTCGTTAATGGGATGCGCCATTCAACAATTTGGTCGGCAATTGCCTGTCACTCAGGCGATATGGGGTTTGAATGGGTATATTTATCAGAACTTCCAAAAGCTCTAATGAATCTAGAGAATTATGGTGGTTCATATGAAAAATTTTTAACAAAAATTCAAACCGCGCCAAAATTGAAAAGTGAGGACTTTACCACGCTTATGATACTAGCAATGGCAGCAAGCTATGATCCTAACCCAAATGAATATTGTGGCATTCAACTTCCTGTAACCCTAAAAACAGCAGAATTAATTCCTGAAAGATGGGCAAATTGGCTTCAATGGGATCCTTTAGAAATGCTGCCCCAATACGCCATCAACCTTAGAACAATGAAATTTATCTTTTTAGATTGTGGCATTTATGACCAACACTATCTTCATTTTGGCGCAAGACGCTTAAGTAACTTGCTGAATGATTACCAAATTTCTCATATATTTGAAGAATTTCCTGATAACCATTCAGGTCTTGACTACCGTCTTGATCGTAGCTTACCGCTTATGGCACAAGCCTTAAGCACTTAAGCCTTCTTTTAAGCGAGCAGCAATTTCATCAATAATCTTATTCACTTCTGGCACTGTTCCTGTCATATGTAAGAACGCATGAATCATTGATTCATAACATTGATAGGTTGCAGGAACGCCAAATTGCTTCAACTTTTCATAATAAGCTTGTCCTTCAGCTCTTAAAGGATCAAACCCAGCCGTCACAACATGCGTTGCAGGCAGTCCCGAAAGATCTTTAGCACGCAATGGAGATGCTCTTGGATCATCGACTTCTGAGCCTGAATTAAGGTAGTGATCAACATAATATTGAACATGCTCAGCACTTAAGAAGTATCCATCTGCATAAGTCTTATAAGAAGGCATGCTACATCCTAAATCCAACGCCGCATAAAGCAATAGTTGAAACTTTGGTAACTGCTTATTCTCATTTCTTAATCTTTGAATCGTCACAGCCGTCATGTTTCCACCAGCGCTATCGCCACCAATAGCAATACGCTGTGGATCAACGTTGTAGTCTTTTGGGCCATGCTCTAAAAACCAATGATAAGCATCCCAGCAATCTTCAAGTCCAGTTGGGAACTTATGCTCTGGAGCCAAACGCCACTCTACAGACATAACAATACAATTGGCTTTTACGGCTAAATTACGACAGATCGAATCATGCGTTGTGATACTTCCTCGTTGCCATCCGCCACCATGATAATAAACGAGAGCTGGTAACTTTACACCAAGTTGCGGTGTATAAATGCGAACAGGAATTTGTGTACTGCCGTTGGACACAGGAATTGTTAAATCTTCAACACGACGCAAGCGTAAAGGTATTCCGCTTTGCATAATCGAAAAGTGTTCATAAGCCAAACGCCCAGCTTCAATCGGAATTTGTTTCGGCTGCGTTAACATAAACGCATTAAATTGATCTAAAAATTGCTGAATCTGCGGATTGACTGTTTGTGTCATTTAAATTCTCCCTATCCTTCATAAACACAACTGTAACAAAGATAGTATCTTGTAAAAAGATTAAAGAATTATTGAATAAAATTTTCCTAGAATATTTATTTAAGGGTGAGAATTTGCCAATTTTTCTCTCAACTCTTTGTCTTTTTGATAGAAAAATTCTGCCTTTTTCTCTCTTTTTGCAGCCTCAAGACGTCGGGCTAAATCTAAGTAGCCTTCAAGATATCCTTTTTCGCACGCGCCTTCTAAGGCTTCAAGAGCTTTTTCTTTATCTTTAGCATCTAAACTGTTCATATAAAAAAGCCCCGCCCAATGAGCTAATGCCTTGCCTTCCCCACTTGCTCCTTTTTCTTGCCATACTAACGCCTTTTGAATATTGTGTTCTTCTTCATACAAAAGACCTAGCTCAAATGCTGCTTTAATATGGTCTTGTTGAGCAGAGATTTTTAAGCATTTTTTAGCCATTTTTAGGTTTTCTTGAACTTTATAGAGGACACCGAGAACAAAGCAAGCGTCCTTGTCTTTTCCATCTAAACCACTCAGATGTTTTGCAAGTTGCTCTTGCAAAAAAGTCTCTAAGATACTTTCTATTCCGGGATAATTATTAAATTTCGCTTGTTGATACCACTTAGCTGCTTCAACAATATTTCCATTTTCTGTTTCAATTTCTGCCATAGCCACTTGTGCCGCTGAAAATCCTTTGATTGCTGCTTTTTCAAACCAAGTCTTAGCACGATTTTTTCTTCCTTCTCCTCCCAGAAATACGGCATAATTGTGCATGGCTTGAGGATGCCCCATTAAAGCCGAAGCTTTTGTATACTCGCGTGTCTCTCCAATACGCCCATTCCACTTAAATAAAAGACTAAGATTAAATTTAGCTTCTGCGTTATGTTCTGGTTTATTTTGATCTTCATTTTTCAAAAAATCTTGGTAGCAGCAGATCGCTTTGTAATAATATTTAGATGCATTATCGCCTGATTTTTCTGCTTCAAGTTGGCGCGCATAACGTGCATATAAAATTCCCAGATCAAAATAAGCCATTGGATAATTTAAATAAATTGCTTTTTTCAATAAACTTTCAGTTTCATAAAAATCTTCTTCATTTAAACGAGCAAGTGCACAAAGAGCTTCAGGATCATCTAATTCAGCTAATTCTTCATATAGCTTTTTTGCTTCTGCTATTTTTCCAATTCTTTCATATGCTTGAGCCATTAATAATTTTGCCGTAAGATGTCCTTTTTTAGCTGCTATTTCTAAACGGGAAATAGCACCAACAAAATTATTTTTCTCAAATAGAGTTTTTCCATTATTGAAAAGTTTTTCTATATATATTTTTTGCTCTCGTCGTTCTTGAATCATTTTTGGATCATCTAAAAGACAACCTCTTCCAAGAGCCATTTCATAAAAAACGATTGCTTCATATAAAAGGCGGGGCGCCTGGGTCTTTGCTTTTTCTTCTACAACGAGTTGCTCAGCCCACTGAGCATACTTAATCTGACCTTCATGACTTCGGAGCAAAGCAGCTCGTTTGTAACATTTTGCAGCAGTCCAAGGGTGTTTTGCCAAGGAATTTTCTAAATTTTTTTCTTTTATAAGGTTTCCTAAATTTAAGAGACTTTTAATATCATTTCTCTCAGCGCCAATGATAAATAACTCCTTTGCTTCCTCATAATCGCTTGATTTCAAAGCATGTACAGCAAGTGCTTTAGCTGACTTTAACAATCCCTTTCTTGCAGCTTCATATTGATAATTATCCGCAGTTTTAAAGTATAGAAAAGCAATCTTACATTTTTGAATATCTTGTGTAACTTGGAATTCGGACATCGGACCTACTCCTAAACCATAGGCCACTTCACCAATTTTTTTTGAGGCGACTTCAGGCTTATAAGCAAAAGCTTCTTGAAAATATTTAAGCGCCTTCTCTAATTTACCTTTCTTTTGGCATTCTAATCCCTTTTCAAAAGCTTGTTTTAAAGGATTATCATAATCTTCTTGTCGTGGCGTTTTAGGTGCGCGAGGAGACGACTCTGGTTCATGTTGTATTACCATTCGAGCTACAGAGGATTTTTTTCTTAAACCAAGAGCATTACCAGTTGTTTTTTGTTGTTCTTCTTGCCTTGGCGTCCCGCTTAAAGGTTTATCCCAGTCTCTCGGAGACTCTCCTGGTTTAAAAAGAGGACTTCCGGGAGTTTCAACAAGTATAAGACGAGGAGATGAAATAGGAGCTGAATTATCTTGAAAAGTAGCTTTTTCACCTTTAATACCAGACAAATTTAATGGAATAGATACCGCTTTAAACTTCTTTTTGCTCGGCCCATTACCTTGTTGCTCTTCAATAACAGAAGATGCTTTACCCTGATTAAAAGCAAGGATAAACATGCTAAAAATAATATAAAATAAGGTTTTCTTTTGCATCCTCTTAGTTGACTCTAAAAGGATTAATAAAGGATTGATATGAACCATAATTTTAAAAATACTTTTTTTGCACGGTGGGGGCGCCTTTGAGAAAAAAGAAATATAAATATCGTTTTGATAAGAATTTTCCGTATTTCTATAGGCTTTATCACTAAGGACCTTCTGATGCCTAAACACATCTGCTGGTTTCCTTAAATCCCTGGGACAAATCCCAGGAAGGTGAAGTGGGTTCTTAACTTTTGTCATCCGAGGTCCTACATCGAAGGTCTCACATGGCCTAAAGATTTCACCTATCGCCAATAGTTGCCGACCTGTACAATCAAAGAGGAGATCCCACCAGCGATGAAAGAGTTGCGGCCAATCTCCCTTCAAAAACCCTGGTTGCAATATAGTAGCGGCCTTAGAGCATACGTGTTCCCACTTACTGTTCTTAATCATTTCTTTTTGTTCAAATTTATCCATTTTATTACTCCCTGTTTATGGTTTGTTTTTTATTGTTCGCCCCTTTCCCTTTCTGTGAGAGTCGCTCACAGAAAGGAATCGGGAAGCCTTTTTCCTAAAGAAGGTTGAGATAAAGGAGAGAAGGTTTCTTTCAAACCCACGATCTTCCTGCCTTTGTCTCTTCATATACCTTCTTCATGAGAACACCCATATCCTTTTCACTTTTCTTATAGCTTCGCGATAGCCAAAGAGAAGTATTTGATCAGGTCTATCTTCTGCTTCTTTTTCTAAGGGGATCGACCCCTGAAAAAAGACAAAGAAAGGGCATTCACTCAAAAAGAGTGTTAAAGGCTTATCTTTTCTAACAATTCAGGTTTGTAAGTCCCTGAATTATTGTTTTTGTTAAGACAGTTTGAAAGATCTTTGAAAGAATTATGAAGATTTTTTTTAAACCTTCATAAGGGGAGAAAATCATTTCTGACCATCTACAACCAGGCTACCATATATAGTTTCAAAAATCAAGAAAATTAAGTACAAAAACAAAAAAATTATAAATTTGATACTCTTCCAAATATGTTAATACTCACACACTGCATTATTTTGTGCTATTTTATTGACATTCCGCCTAAAAATGGTTAAGAGAGTCTTAAGCGATGAATTTATCATAGCTCTTTTTAAAAACAATAACTGCCCTTTAACTTGCAGTCATTTATAGAACTACCGACAAATTCTGCTGTTAGGCATAGAGCGCAAGACTACGTCTTGACGCGCGCTTAATTTATTAATTTTTAAAATCGGATAGAAATATAAAATGACGACATTTCAACAATTTAAATTACCTCCTTTCCTTTTGCAATCTCTTGAGCACATGCAAATTAAGGTTCCATCTCCAATTCAAACAAAAGCAATTCCTGTGGCAATGGAAGGGCACGATTTATTAGCTTCTTCACAAACAGGAAGTGGAAAAACAATCGCTTATCTTTTGCCGATGATTACAACTTTGAATACGAAACAAGGTCAAACCGCTTTAATTTTAACACCGACGCGTGAACTAGCCATTCAAGTACAAGATTCTCTTATTCAGCTTATTGGAAAGAAATCACCCCTCAAAATGGCTCTTTTGATTGGCGGCCAATCTATGGGGCAACAGTTTGCTCAACTTAAAGCAAACCCTCACATTGTTGTTGGAACACCTGGACGCATTATTGATCACTTAAAACGCAATAGCTTAAAGCTTGCTAAAACAGGATTTTTGGTTCTTGATGAAACAGATCGCATGCTTGATATGGGCTTTAGCCAACAATTAGACGTTATTGTGAAGTTTTTACCTTCTGAACGCCAAACTTTAATGTTTTCAGCCACAATGCCCGCAAACATTATAAAACTAGCTAAAAAATATTTAAATGACCCACAACGAATTAGTGTTGACTTGGCTGCTCAACCGGCGCCGAAGATTAAGCAGAAAGCTCTATATATCAAATCAGCAGAAAAATTTCCTCAGCTTTTAAAAGAGTTAAATGAGCGCGAAGGATCCATTGTTATCTTTGTGAAGACGAAACGAGGCGCCGAAAAACTTGCTAAACAATTGCAAGCTCAAAATCATAATACAGATGCCATTCATGGCGATCTTAATCAGAATAAACGTATCAGAGCTATTGACGCTTTTCGTAAGCAAAAAAGCCGTATTATGGTTGCCACAGACATCATTGCACGCGGTCTTGATGTTCCTCATATTCAACATGTGATTAATTATGACCTTCCAGGATGTGCGGAAGATTATACACACCGAATTGGAAGAACAGGGCGTGCTGGCGCACATGGTCAAGCTCTGACATTAATTTCTCCTGATGATAGTCGTAAATGGAAGTCTATCCTTAAATCAACTGGGGCTCAAATAAGCGCTTAATTAAGCGCTTAGCCTATTTTGTTTAAGCGCCTTTGATGCCTTTCACCGGCATCAAAAGGCGTTGTAACAAACGTAAACAAAGTATCCTTAGCTGCTTCTGGTCCAATCAAACGCTCACCAAGGCACAATATATTTGCATTGTTATGAGCTCGTGCCAGACGTGCTGAAGTTGTCCCTTCATTACAAACAGCAGCACGAATTCTGGAATGACGATTTGCTGCAATGCTCATGCCAATTCCGGTTCCACAAATTAAAACGCCCGCTTGGGCTTCTTCCTTCAAAATTGAGCCAACAACTTTATGCGCAAAATCTGGGTAGTCTGTTGATTCTTCTGAAAAGGTCCCCAAGTCCATAACTGTTATGGCCAAACTCTCTAGCGTTTCAATGAAGTCCTTTTTAAGTGCAAAACCCGCATGATCAGAAGCAATTGCAATTTTCTTAAAAATAGGCGTCATCAGGTACCTTATTCTATTCTTATCTTTTTCAATCGTTCCCATTCTTTTTTAGCTGCCATTAAAATAGCTTTTTCTATTGATTGAGGAGTACATCCTTCCTCACAATCTATACCTTGAGCAAAAATTCCTTTTGAAGATTTGCACTTATTTTTACAAGCTTCAATATCTGCTTGAGTAACCTTTATTGAAGCCGGTAGAATAATATTATCTCCTTTCGCCTCCTTCAAAAGCTTCTCAACTTCTTCTGCACCAGAATAAAGTTGAACTTGAGTCATCGGCTGATTAAGTGAATTTAACACAGATCCGCCAAACGCGGGTAAAGCAACTATACCAAAAATAATGCTAAAGATGGTTTTCATTGTTCCTCCCAATAAAAATTATATTTTCGTTAAAACTTTCTTCTGTTAAATAATATACAGTATTTTAGGTTTTTTTCCTACCATGATGATTATTAGAATTTTAACAGCTCTTAAAGGGCGCTTTGTTGGCAAAGATGAATATGGCAATAAGTATTTTGAAGAAAAATTCCTTTTTATAAAACCTCTTCGAAGACCTCGCCGTTGGGTTTTGTATGCTGGAGATGTAGAAGCTTCGAAGGTTCCCGCTGAATGGTATGGATGGCTTCACTATACGCTGGAAAGCCCCCTCCAAAAGCTTCCATATTCATGGATAAAACCTCATCAGCCTAATAAAACTGGAACGCAAGAAGCTTATTTACCCCCTTCTCATCCTATCAAACGGAAAGCAGCCGTTAAAGCTGATAAAGGCTATGAACATTGGCAACCTTCGTAAGGATTTCTAGGGTTTAAACTTAAAAAAGACATTCCCTTTTGGAAAAATTGTTGAACTATCTTAAGCTTTTTAGTAGAAGTAAATGCAAAACAACCCTCTTTTAATTCGGATTAAAGCAAAGGAAACATTCAAGTCCTTATTTAAAGTAACAATTAAGCCCTTAAATTTTGGAGTAAAATATGTTGAGTAAGACCATTAAAATTGCAGCAAGTATTGTTTTAGCTTGTTCCATATCTTATCTTGGAAAAGCAAGCGATTCAATAATCGAGCAAGATGTCTCTCCATCGCCTTCTTCGAGCACCACCCAACCATCAATTACAGATGAAAGCCTTGTTCAAAAAGCATCTGAAGGGATATCTTCTTCTTCCGTTTCAACTGACGCAAGTGATTCTCCTAAAAGTCCAAGCACAAGAAAAAAAGTTTTGAGAAGAAAATCCACTGGCTCCAAATCTAGTAAAGTAGAAAAAACAGAAGCAGCCTCAGAAGCGCCAAAAAAGACACCTTTAAGCCAAGGGATGCAAATAGACTTACTTGACGGGAAATCCATATTGATAAGTCGTCTAACAATGCCTGAGCTTGAAACCGCTCCTTTATCTCAAAATTTCTTGGCACCGCAACAAATTCATCCAGCTCATTTGGTTTTAGCATTAGTAGTAAGCAAGATTGACCCCTTTAAAGAAGCTAGCACCCTTAGCAATACGCCTCATCCTGTTGTTTATATTCCTGAATTAAAAATGTTTTTAGGATTTAAATCAATGCAGTCTGGTACTTTAGCAGAACTAGCTACAATATTGAATTATAATGAATTTAAAGATGCACCAAACATCAAAAATGCTGAGACTTTACTTTGTATCAGTACCACAGAAGATTTAGAAAAAACGTCTACTCCTGTTGATATGGAGACAGCAAAAGATTTAATAACTGAAACGCAATACAAACTATGGCTTGATACTGGCGTTACAATTAAGTTAGAAGATAGTGAAAAAAGACCTGAAAAAAGCACTATAGCGACTCAATGCAATGTAAGAACAGATTCAAATCTGGCGACTTATGTTCTCTATCACAAAAGAAAACTCTTTGACGCAAACCAAGAAGACTTCCAAGCTAAAGTTTTACAAACAAAAACAGGAAAGCTAGAACAAAAAGACAAAAAGAAAACGACCTCAAAATCGAGTAAAAGTAAAGCTGCTAGCTCAGAATCAGAACCAAAACTTCTTAAGGTATTATTATCTGTAACAAAAATAAAAGAACAACCTAGATCTCTCAAAAGAGAAAAGTCAACAACGTCTAGAAAACGCTCAGTCAGTAAAGGTACGAGTTCAACTTCTTCATCAGCAGTTGAGTCCCCGACATCTCCTCGAGCTCAAAAAGAAAAAGCTCCTGAAACTTCACCGAGTCTTCCTGAAGTTTCAACACAACCAAGCTTGACTCCACCCAGCTCAGGAGTTTAAATTATATTTTTAAAATTTTAAGAGGATAAGCAATTACACATGAGAAACAACCTAATCGAAACCGTCATGGGCGGTGTTGTCCTTTTAATTGCTATCTTCTTCCTCACCTTTGCTTATGTCAGTAGTGGCTATAAAGATAGTGAAGGCCTCTCTTATTGGGCTCAGTTTGATCGTATTGATGGCCTATTTGTAGGCAGTGATGTCCGGATGAGTGGTGTTAAAGTGGGCACAGTAAAAAGGGTTGAGATTAATCCTCAAAGTTATCTTGCTGTCGTTCATTTCACATCAGCTCGCGAACTTAAACTTCCTAAAGATTCTTCCGCTGAAATTTTAAGTGATGGACTTATGGGGAATAAATATCTTGCTTTAGTTCCTGGCGGAGAAGATGAAAATCTTCCGGCTGGAGCTGAAGTTAAACACACTCAATCTGCCGTTAGCCTTGAAGGAATGATTGGGCAACTTATTTTCAGTAACAAAGACGCGAAAAAAGAAGATTCCACTGCACAAGAGACAAAATAGTGCGAATAATAGCATCTTGCTTGGTCGGTCTTTTATCCCTAAGCCTAACAAAAGCCACTGAACTTACCTCTCCTGAAGAAAATGGAAGTCAGAAAGCGCAAGAACAAGAAACCTTTATAACGGATAAAATCCTTCTGCAAGCGCTTGATAAAGTGACTGGACACGTTATTACACTTGAAGCTGAGATGAATAAGCCTATCGCATTCGGCACCTTAAGCATTATTCCTCGCTTCTGCCAAAAAGCTGCCCCTGAAGATCCTCCTGAATCCACGGCTTTCCTTGAAATTTTAGAAACTCAACCGAAAAGCCCAGAGATGTTTGTTTTTCAAGGATGGATGTTTGCCTCTCACCCTTCGATTTCCGCCTTAGAACATCCTGTTTATGATATCTGGGTGAAAGAATGTAGCGGTACCACCATTAAATCCCAAAAGGTATCTTCCCTTGATCTTCCAAAAACCAAAGCCCCATTAAGTGACGAATTGAAAGCGTTTTATGAAGGGCTGGGTGAAAATCCCGAAACGTCTCATCTTCGTGACGAGCAAGAAGAGAGTTAAACTTTACTTTTCACTTAAGTTTTTTTCCTTATATTCACACAAATGGATAACAGGACAGGCATAGCATTTTGGTTTACGTGCTTGGCATGTATAGCGGCCGTGCAGAATTAACCAATGATGAGCATGCAACAAATAGGAGGGTGGAATTTTCGCCATTAAAGCATTTTCAACTTCCAAAGGTGTTTTAGCAGCACAGATCCCAAGACGATTAGCGACGCGGAAAACATGTGTGTCAACCGCCATAACAGCTTCACCAAACGCAGTATTCAAAATCACATTTGCTGTTTTACGGCCAACTCCTGGCAAGCGCTCTAAAGCTTCTCGACTTTGGGGAATTTGTCCCTCATAGTCCTGAACCAGAATTTCGCTTAACCGAATAATATTCTTTGCTTTTGTATTATAAAAACCTATTGTTTTAATAGCTTGTCTAAGGTTTTCCTCCCCAAATTCAACCATTTGTTGAGGCGTCATGATTTTTTCAAATAAAGAACGTGTTGCTTTATTGACTCCTTTATCTGTTGATTGAGCTGATAAAACGACAGCCACTAACAAGGTATAAGGATTAATGTACTCAAGTTCTGTTTTAGGTTCAGGATTAAGCTCAGATAAACGTTTAAAGACTTTTTCGATAGCTGAAAGGCTGAGCACTTTAAACTCCTATTTGAATGTGACTAGACGAGGACCCTCTGTCTGAGATACAACTCTCTTTAGAATTAGTATAGAGGGTAAAAAATGCAAAAATTATTTTTATCAACAGCTTTCATCTTAGCATGTTCATACCACTTAAAAGCAGAAGAATTTATTGATACTGAAGGGGTCGATCAAGAAATTATTCAAGAAGATGTTCCCGTAGTTCTTCCAAATAATTCTAACAGCACAGCAGAATCTCGTATTGCTCAATTAGAAGCACAAGTTCAAAAGCTTACCGGCAATATAGAACTTCTTGAACATCAATTAAAAATAAAAAATGTGCCTGCTGCCACGATTACGCCTTCTTCAACAACACCAGCCAAAAAAACTTTAACTCCTTCTGAAGATGATTTAACACCCACAACGGATGATGCTACGACACTTAGAATGGATGATGCGCAGACTCTGTACGCCAAAGCGCAAGAATTTTTAACACAAGGTGAATACGCCCCCGCTGAAGTCGCTTTAAAAGAGCTAATTAAAACCTATCCTAGAGACCCGCTTGTGATTAACGCTAAATATTGGCTTGGTGAAACCTATTATGTTCAAGGGGATTATAGACGTGCTTCGGTTTCGTTTGGAGAGGCATATAAATCCTACAAACTTATTGAGAAATCAACCGACCCTAAAGATAAAGAAGCTAAGAAACTTAGCTTTGCTAAAGCTCCTGAAGCCCTTATCAAGCTTGTTTTCTCCCTTAAAGGCTTAGGGAAAACAGAAGCCGCCTGTGCAACACTTGAACAACTTCAAGAAGAATTTCCCAATCAAGCTCAAAATGTCAAAAAGATGGTAGAAAAGGCACGTCAAAGCTTAACTTGCCCTAAAAAATAAACCTCTAGCTCGTCTTTTAATTCAAAAAGCGGGCTACTTTTTACATAAATTTTTTACAAAGTAAATTGCCGTTAACACATCGTTAACCTTCGTAAATTATTCTTAACAAACACACGAAAATGTGTTCAAATAATAGTGTAAAAAGTAGAAAAATACAGGGGGAGAAAAAATGCGGGTACTTATAATAGAAGATGACGCAGCTACATCTAAAACCATTCAAATGGCCTTGAAAGCACAAGGGTTTGTTTGTGATTCAACGGATATTGGCGAAGATGGTTTAGAAATCGCAAGACATTATGAATATGATCTTATTGTTCTTGATTTAATGCTTCCTGACATTGATGGGTATGAAATTTTGCGTCGTCTACGCTCTGTACAAGTCTCAACACCCGTATTAATTCTTTCAGGTCTGTCTCAAATTGATGATAAAATTAAAGGCTTAGGATTTGGCGCTGATGATTACCTCACGAAGCCATTTAATAAAGATGAGCTTATCGCACGTGTTCGAGCCATTATTCGTCGTTCAAAAGGGCATCCTAATTCTGTTATCCAAATTGGCCAGCTTAAAATTGACCTTAACGCAAAAACTGTTGAAGCTAGGGAAAAGCCCCTTAAATTAACGGGACGAGAATATGCTATCCTCGAATTGCTCGCTATTCGAAAAGGTGCGACGCTTTCAAAAGAAGTGTTTTTAAATCATCTTTATGGCGGTATGGAAGAACCTGAATTCAAAATTATTGACGTTTTTGTATGCAAATTGCGTAAAAAACTTGCTGATGCCTTAAATGATGAAAATTACATTCAAACTGTTTGGGGACGGGGCTATATGTTAAGAGAGCCTGCGCAAGAAGAAAACTTATCGCCAACAAATCAACCACACAATACTAAAGACGGAACTTCTTTTAATTTAAAAAAAGTAGCTCCTGCTTCTTAAATTTTACAACATAATACTCAGTAAAGTTATTCTATTATTGGGTATTATGTCATGCAATTTTCTCGTAAAAACAATTGCTTTATTTTAATTTAAAGGTTAAATAAAGAAATTGCTTTGCATTTTTTGCATAGGGATATGCATAATTTTACATTTATTATTATTGTCTTTTAAGATATGCAAAGCGGATCTAGTAAGTTTATCAATGATATAGGAAAACAAAATGGCAATCAGTAAAGTACAACCAGCAGAGTTTAGCCCTGTGCGTGCAGCACTTTGGCCTATCTATGCAAACGAGCTTAAAAAGTTCTTGCCGATGGGCATGATCATGTTTTTTATTCTTTTCAACTACACTATTCTAAGAGACGTTAAAGACGTTCTTATTATGACAGCTCCAAACTCTGGCGCTGGTGTGCTTAGCTTTCTTAAAGGTTGGGGCGTTATGCCTTCTGCCATTCTGTTCGTTTTGCTTTATACAAAATTATCGAACATTGTTAACCGCGAACGACTCTTTTATGGAATCGTTGTCGTATTCATCGCTTTCTTTGGAATGTTTGCTTTTTACTTATATCCAAATCGCGATCTTATTCACCCAAGCCTTGAGACAATTCAAACACTTCAAACAGCTTATCCGAACTTTAAATGGATTTTCCCTATTTACGGCGTGTGGACATACTCTTTGTTCTACGTTCTTGCTGAGCTCTGGGGTTCTGTCATGATTTCACTTCTCTTCTGGCAATTCGCGAACGATATTACGCGGACAGAAGAAGCAAAGCGTTTTTATGCGATGTTTGGTTTAATTGCAAACGTGGCCCTTATCTTTTCAGGAACAACGGTCGAATACTTCTCTGAGATTAAAGACAAGCTTCCACCTGAAGTTGATGCTTGGGGTTATTCTTTGAATTATATGATGGGTGCTGTTGTTCTTTGTGGTATCGCCGCAATTGCTCTTTATTGGTGGGTAACGGAATATATTCTTACTGATCCTCGTTTCTATGATGCAGCTGCACCAAAGAACAAAAAAGAGAAGAAAGATAAGCCAAAACTAAGCGTTGGCGACAGTTTTAAGTTGATCTTTAGCTCACCTTACATCGGTTACATCGCTATTCTTGTTTTGGCCTACGGTGTGTCCATTAACCTTATTGAAGTTGTTTGGAAAGATCAGTTGAAACAGGCATTCCCAAATCCTAACGATTATGGTGCGTTTATGGGTAAATTCTCCCGCGCAACAGGTATCGTTACAATGCTTTTGATCTGGTTTACAAAAGGTATCGTACGTAAATTTGGTTGGTTCACTGGTGCAATCGTAACCCCTGCAGTTTTAATCATTACAGGCGCATTATTCTTTGCTTTTGTGCTCTTCAAAGACGAGCTAACACCATTAGTTGCAGGCTTTGGTCTTACAGCAACTTTGATGGCAACATATATTGGTGCTGCCCAAAATATTTTGAGTAAGGGAACCAAGTATTCTAACTTTGACCCAACAAAAGAAATGGCTTATATCCCTCTTGATCAAGAACTTAAGGTCAAGGGTAAAGCTGCTGTCGACGTTATCGGTGGCCGCTTAGGAAAAGCTGGTGGCGGATATGTCCAACAAGGACTCTTGATTGCAACAGCAGGCGATATCATGACGATTGCTCCATACCTTGCAGGCGTTGTTGGCATCGTTGTTGGTGCTTGGGTTATTGCTGTAAAGGGTCTTTCAGCAAGATACAATGCTCTTGTTAAGAAAACTTCAGCTTAAATTAAGTGTTCTAAAATAAGAAAAGGGGCCACTAGGCCCCTTTTTTATTGCTTAGCTCTTGAATCTGAAGGCACCATCACAAATCCAGGTAAAACATTTAACTTTTTACTTTGAGAATCGTGAGATTCTTTATCCTTTAATACCTTCTCTATAGCTTCATCAGTTAGTTCTGTAACGTGTTCAGGACAATTGAAATTGAGAGTTTTAAGCCCAGGGATTGCCCTACGAACAGAACTTTTTAAAACTTCTAAATTATTTGAGTCCAAAGAATGGAAAGAATCAATAAAAGTTATCTCTAATTCTTTTAGAGAATTCTTAGGCGGAAAAAATTTTATAAGACCATTCACAAGTTCTTCTGGACTAATAAATACATCTTCTTCTTGTAATTCTAATTTTTCTAAGAATTGTAATGGAGATGATTTCATTTTAAAAAGCGCCTCAAGGTTGTTAATTGAAACATTCCCCTTTAAGCTTAAAGAACGTAACCCATTCATAGCAGTTGAGAGAGAAACAACTTGCGCTAAAGCATTCTCTTCAAAACTTTCAAATTCTAATTCTAATTTTCTTAAATTTTCCATATTCGTTGGGATCGCAGTAACCTTTATAGAGCCGTCAGAGCTTTTTGTCCAATAAGTGCATTTAAGAATATTCAACACTGACTTCCCAAGAGTACTACCTTTGAGAAACAAGGCTTCTATCCCATAAGTATTTGAGTTCATAAAATTCCAAATCCCAGGAGGATTTTCAGCCATTAAGTATTCTCTCCACCTTTGTAAATTAAAATCTTCGGGTTGCTCATGAAAATTTACAGAAACTTCTTTATTATGTTTTTTTAATACAACACCGAAAGGAGATAAGTGATATTTTTCTAAATACTCATCTAATTCTTTATTTTCTCTAAGTAATTGGACATATCTCGCACGTAGACTTTTTTCTGCATTTGCTTTATTCAATCCTTGAAAAGAATCAATTAAAGAAGATATCTCCTGTTCAAGAGCTAACTGTTGAGACAAAGCGTCCTTAGTTTGATCCGCAAAAACATAATATGCATAAATTGCTGGACTAGCGTCATCAATCTTATATTTTCCTGTTGAGGCGTCGTTAATGGCTTTTAATAAAAGCGTATTTATAAGATTGTCTGAAGGCTTAAATGACCTTACTTGAGAAACTTGAGGTTTCGGTAACACAACAACAAAATCGTCTATTAATGAAGAAGGTCCAGCAACATCATCTGGATCTCTTATAGACACAACTTCCTGCCTCAAAGGCGCCTTTCTTTTAGGTTCTGAAAACCTTTCATAGATTTTTTCTGGTAAATCAACTTCAATTTTTTCATAATCAATTATCCCAGCTTCTTTCCTCCTATTAGAATTTTTTTGTAAAGTCTTTTTAAGATTTTCTTTAACCAGGATCTCCGCTGTTAAGCGTGCGATTTCTTTTTCGAATCTCTTATTAGAGATCTTTAATTCTAAAATATGAGCTTTTAATTCTCTAAGAGGTTCATAAGTAAAAACTTCATTCTCTTTTTCTGCAGGAAGCATTTGTAGAAGTAGACGTGGTTGCCAAAATTGTACTTGCGGTAACTTACCCTTATCTGTGGGAAAAGTGGCAAATCTTCCTAAAGCTGGTCTTCCAAGCAAAGTGTTAGAAATAATTTGGCGCAACTGTGTTTCATCAATTTTACCATTAGCGACATCAATCTCAATTTCAAAATTTCCTTTTTCAAGCGTACCACGTGAAATAACTTTTGGACGCGGCGTTAATCTTGCAAAAGTTGCTTTTCTATCTCGTTCAGCCCATTCTTGAGAATTATAAGCTGCACTTAGAATAAGAAGAGGGCATGAAGAAACGTGCGGCAACCTAATTCTTTTTTTTTGAGGATTATTTTCTTGGACATCAAGAAATTTCTCACGCGTCGTATTTGAAGAAAAGCATGGTGTTATGGACTTGAAAAAAAATAATATTGATAAGTAAAAAACAATCTTAATAGGTGATTTTAGCATTGTTACCATTTCTCCTATTTTTTGAAACATAGTAGAATAAATAAATTAAAAATAAGTAAAATTATTGTATTTTACTTTTTAAAAATTAAATATTACGGCTATAAATTTTATAAAAATGGATGTATACTTAAATGTATAGAAATAAAGAATAATAAAAATGCATAAAAATATTTTTCTTGCTGTTCTATTCGAAAACAAATTAAAAGAAAAATTAGCTCATAATCTGCGTTTATCAGCACCTATTGAAGAGATTATTTATACCCCTAAACAGAACATTCATTTAACTTTAGGATTTATTCGTAATGTTGATTTTCATGATCGTAGTCTGCTTAAAAAGGCTTTTAATAATATTAAAACAGAATTTCCTTTTGAAGGCTTTCTTCAAAGAAGTATCATTTTAGGGAATGGCAATAGTTTATGCATACGCGCAGAACCTTTTGAAAAATTAGCTGAAATACACCTTGCTTCTCGAAAACTACTACGTCTTAATACAGAAAATAAATACGACTTCGATAATACATTTGATTACTTACCACACATCAAGATTCAATCGTTACGTCCCTATCTCACAATAGAACGAAAAACAATGCTTTTAGAAGAATTCTCGAGAAAATGTGATCGCCGTATAGAATTTTACGTATCTACACTTGCTCTTATGGAACGACAAGGAGATTTCTACCATATTATAAAAAAATATTTATTGGATTCTTCTTCAACTAATTAAGTGATTAATGAAATTTGAAAAACAACTTCTTATAATAAATTTGCTTTTTTTAAAGCCTTATTTTGCTGCTCTTCAACAATCTCCACCTTAAAATCTTGAATAAGTTCTTGATAAATTTGATGCCAATTTAATTCTGCTTTAAGATGCATAAAGACCGAACCAACACCCACTGCCGCCCTATCCATAAAGACAAATTCGCGTGGGGGGAGTACGCCACCTAATTCTTTTAATTTTGTATGGACTTGATACGCAATTTCTCGACCATATAACCCTCTATTATCAACTTGAATAGGGCGTATACAGTCTGCAAGCAAAGGCTCATACAAAAGATTAGCCCAAAGGTTAAGAACTTCTATAAGGTCGTTTGTCAGATTCATAAATCCCCAACTTTCATAAGCTGCTACTGCACGATCTTTGTCTTTATGAAGCAATGCATAATAGAGATCGATAACGCCTTTAACAAAAGAAGGAGGAAATTTACGCACGCACCCAAAATCGAGAAGATTGAGGATACCTTCAGAAGAAAAGGTGTAATTTCCTAAATGAGGATCTCCGTGAATAACGCCATAATGATAAAAAGGCTTATACCATGCCTGAAAAACATTGTATGCCAAGCAATTACGTTTTTCTTGGGAAAGATCTCCCAACGCTTTCAAGGGTGTTCCTTCTAACCATGTCATTGTTAGAAGCCTCTTTGTAGAAAGTTCTGGTATAACTGTAGGAAGGCGAACTGATGCCTCATTTTTCAATATATAATGATATAAGGCAATATGCTTTGCCTCTAATTCATAATCAAGTTCTTCCCATAGGCGTGTTTTAATTTCTTTATAAATTTCTTCAGTTTTAATCGCATTTAAAGAGGCTTCGTAAAGAGAAAGAATTATCTTTAATTGAGTTAAATCGGCCTCAACAGTTGAACTCATATCCGGGTATTGAAGCTTACAAGCAAGAAGCTCTCCTTCTTTGCTTTCCGCTTTATGTACTTGACCAAGGGACGCAGCAAAAGACGCTTCTGGATGAAAGGTTGTAAAATTCTCTTGCCAATTCTTGCCTAGTTCAGCAGCCATCCGCCGTCTTACAAAAGGCCATCCCATCGCTGGGGCATTAGCTTGAAGTTGAAGAAATTCACTTGCATATTCTGAAGGAATGCTATCTGGAATTGAAGCTAGCATTTGAGCAATTTTCATCACAGGACCTTTAAGCGATCCTAAAGCATGAGTTAAATCTTCAGCGAGAGATTCATGATCAACTGAAAGTCCAAAATAACGCTCTCCAATAAGGCGTACAGCCGCACTGCTCATAGAGGTAGAGACATTTGCATATCTCTTTAAACGTCCGGCTAAGGTGCTGTTATTCCGCAAAGATTATCCCTCAGTCACCGCAACAATACAAAGAACGCGTGTGGTTCCCGAATGGAAAACACGAGGCGCATCAGGTTGTGAAAAATCTCCTCCAATTGTTAGAACAACATTATCGCCTCTATGCGCAAATCCATTTTGCACAGCAAGCCGAGCAACGCGTTGATCTATTTCCGAAATAGAATCAAATTCTTGCATTTCAATTGGATGCGTCCCCCATACTAAAGAAAGACGACGGGCAACCTGTGGATTCGGTGTTAACGCCAAGATAGGCGTTGCAGGACGTTCACGAGCTTCCCTTAAGGTCGTTGCTCCAGAAGTTGTTAAAGTCACAATACCCACCGCCGAAATTGTTTCTGCAACTTGCCGTGCAGCTGCCGTAATTGCATCTGCTGCAGTTGGTTGCCAAGGGGTTCTACCATCTTTTAAAAGTTGATGATAATAATCATCCTTTTCAACCGATTCAATAATTCGATTCATCATAGAAACTGATTCTAAAACATAAGATCCTGAGGCGGATTCAGCGGAGAGCATCACAGCATCCACACCCTCATACACAGCCGTGGCAACATCTGATGTTTCAGCCCTTGTTGGCGTTGGAAGATGCACCATTGAATCAAGCATTTGGGTCGCAACAATTACAGGTTTCCCATGCATACGACAAGCACGTATAATACGTTTTTGTAGATTAGGCACTGCTTCAGGTAACATCTCAACACCAAGATCACCGCGTGCAACCATAACACCGTCCGTAACAGCAATAATATCTTCAAGATGATCAATTGCCATAGGTTTTTCCAGTTTTGCAATGACGCTCGCCTGATTACCAATAATAGATTTAACTTCTAAGATATCTTCAGGGCGTTGAACAAAGGATAAAGCAACCCAATCAACCCCTATCTCTAAACCAAAGGCTAAATCTTTATGATCTTTTTCAGTTAGTGCTGAAATCGGAAGTGTAACGCCAGGAACATTTACCCCTTTAGAATTTGATAAACGTCCTCCGACAATAACTATTGTTTCTGCGAAGTCTGATCCATATTTTTGAACCTTAAGACGTAATTTACCATCATCAAGTAAAAGTTCGGTTTCTTTTTTAAGTGCTAAAAAAATTTCTGGATGAGGTAAGTTTACGCGCTTTGAATCACCAGGCGTAGGATCAAGATCCAATCTAAAAGACTCTCCTGCTTTTAATTCAATTTGACCTTCTTTAAAAGCGCCCACACGTAATTTAGGTCCTTGTAAGTCCTGTAAAATTCCAATAGGGCGACCATATTTTGTTTCAAGAGAACGGATAATTTTATAGTTTTTAAGATGAGTCTCATGCGTACCATGAGAAAAATTTAAGCGAAAAACATCAACACCTTTGAGAAAAAGTTGTTCTATAATTTCCGATGAAGAGCTAGCAGGTCCTAGAGTTGCAACTATTTTTGTAGCGCGGTAACGACGCATGTTAATTCCTTAATTTTGAAATGGCCATTTGTTTTTCATTTTCTCGGGCAATCACAAGTCCAACAAGAATAATGATTCCCCCTAAGATTTTGATGAGCGTTAACTTTTCTGAAAATAAATACCAAGCCACAACAGTGGAAACAATTGGTGAAATCATGAGAGCAATCGATGAGAATGCCGCAGATAAATGTCCCATTCCATAAGCAATAAGACCTTGACCCAAAACATGTACAATAAGCGCAAGTCCTATTATAGGAAGCCAATCTTGCCACCGGACAGGAAGAAAGTGATCCTCATAGATCCCCATCATAAGAGCTAAAGTATACATACTTGCTAATCCTGACCATGTCATAATTGTTGCAGCGCTAAAATGTTGGCGTAGTTGCTTCACAGCTAAGACATAACCTGCATAAAAAACAGCCGAAATTAAAGCCTGACTATCTCCTAACAATTGAGAAATATGGCTTTCATCCCGTTCCCCAACTAATAGAGCAGCTCCTAAGGTTGCTAATAAAATTCCAACAACTGTTGATCTGCCTAATTTTACTTTTAAAACAAGCCACGCTATGGTCGCTACAAAAATGGATGTTAAATTATTTAGGAGTGTTGCATTGGCAACAGATGTTTTCTGAAGTGACCAATGCCAAAATGCAATATCTAATGCTAGGTACAGCCCAGCTGAAATTAATAAAAAATATTCATGTTTTGTACGAGGCGCTTTGGATTGGATGTCTTGATTATGATCAAATAGCATCCAACTAAATAAAAAGGGAAACGCCAGAAAAAACCGAAAAAAGCCTGTGGAAAGTGGCTCAATTGAGCTTAAACGCACAAAAATAGGAGAAAATCCAAGGAGACTCGCTCCTAGAATGGTTAAACCAACGGCAAAAGCCTTTTCACGCGTAGAAGAAACACGTAACATTTTATTATTCTTTCCTTCTAAAATTGAAGGGTTATTTACGACTTTAAAATTAGAAACTAAATCTTTTGGGGCGTGTTCGTCAATTTAGAAAAGGAGAAAACTTACTCTTTTTAATTTTTTGACTCACGTTAATGTTACTGCACAGGTGAGTCGATCCAAAATGAGATACATTTTTTGATGAATGCTTTTAAAATCCTGATTAAGAAGTACTTCACGATTTTACACAAATTTTCCGGGTTTCAAATTACTCGGGCAAGCGTCGATTAACTCTTGTATTCCTTGTTGGGTAATTTCCATATGAAACTGGAGCCCATAAACCTTTTCACGATAGCGAATTGCCTGACGAGGACATCCCTCACTAAAAGCTAGCAATTGAGCATCTTTTGTAAGCCCAGGCATATCATTATGCCAGTGAATAACATTAAATTGTTCAGGAAAATCTTTAAATACATTATCTTCAAGTCCTGCTGATGTTAATGAGATAGGATAAATACCAATTTCTCTTTCTGGACTTTTTTCTGTTTTAGCACCTAAGGCTTTGCCTATTAATTGGGCTCCTAAACAAAAACCTAATACAATCTTTTGTGCTTGAATTGCTTCACGAATCAACTCGATCTCGTCTTTAAGATAAGGACTTACTTTAAGTTCTAAAGGGCTTTGTGGCCCTCCCATAACAATAAGGGAATCAAATTTTTCTAAGGCCGGCAAGGCTTGAGCTTGGTAAGGTTTAAAAACTTGAAATGCATGATTCTTATTGCGCGCCCAATCTTCAATGACTCCTGGTGTCTCAAAATCGGCATGCATGATAAGCAATTTGCATCTTTTCTTTCCCCTTTCCAAAAAAAAAGGAACTTAAAAGTTCCTTTTTTAATTCCTTTGTTCGCTAACACTTAACGTGAATAGAACTCAATCACAAGATTTGGCTCCATTTGTACTGGGTAAGGTACATCGGCAAGCTGTGGTCCTCGTACAAATGTTCCTTTCAAGGAGTTGGCATCAACTTGAATATAGTCAGGCGTTTCCCTTTCTTGAGAATTCACTGATTCTTGAACCATTGCCATTTGTTTTGAGCTATCTTTAATTTCAATTACATCGCCATCTTTGACTTGGTAAGAAGCGATATTGACGCGACGACCATTCACTTTTACGTGGCCATGGTTGATAAATTGACGTGCTGCAAAAGGTGTTGGCACAAATTTCATACGATAGACAACCGCATCAAGGCGTCTTTCTAAAAGTTCAACTAGATTTTCACCTGTATCACCGCGACGACGAATAGCTTCTTGAAAGAGACGACGAAATTGGCGCTCCCCAATATTACCATAATAGCCTTTTAAGCGTTGTTTTGCTGCCAATTGCAAACCATAATCTTTTGGTTTGCTTTTGTTTTGTCCATGCTGACCTGGTCCATAAGCGCGTGAATTTACCGGGCTCTTTGGACGTCCCCAGAGATTTACCCCTAAACGACGGTCAATTTTGTACTTAGAATTTAAACGTTTTGTCATGCTTTATATTACTCTATCAAGGGACAAGAAAATTTTTAAAAATATATTTCTGCTCTGAGATATACCGGTTTACCCTCTCTTGTCAATTCTATTATTAAAAAATGTTTAGTAAGTGACGGGGGATAGTTTTAAACCTCACTTTCTTTTTCATTTTTTTGCAGTCTTCGTTTAGTCATCCTTGCTCTTTCGCCCTGAGGGTCCGAAAGATCTGATATAATTCCACGTAAAGTTCGCACTTCTTGAGAGGTTAAAGGAACTCTAGAGAACATATTATGAATTGTTCTAAGCATTTTTGGTTTTTTATGATCTGCCCTAAAATAGCCTGCATAATCCAATTCTTGCTCAAGATGCATTAAAAATCCTCCTAATTCTTCTCGCGTGGCTAGGGTCGTCTCTCCCTTTTTAAACGTCATTTCAGGAAATTGGGTTTTAGCTTGATACCATTCATAAGCAATAAGTAAAACGGCTTGTGCTAGATTAAGAGAACTAAACTGCGGATTGACAGGAACATAAATATTCCCCTCACATAAGGCAACATCTTCATTATCAAGACCTGCGCGTTCAGGTCCAAAAAGAACACCTACACGATGATTTTCTTGAACCATGGTTACAAAAAGATCTGCCGCTTTCTTAGGCGTTAACTGGAGCTCAACCATATCTCGATGCCGAGCACTTGTTGAGAAAACACGATGAAGGTCTGCAATTGCTTCAGCAGTAGAATTAAAGATCTTCGCGTTTTCCAAAACTTCATCAGCACCAGCCGCTAATGCCCGTGCATCACGATGGCAAGGATCGACAAGAGGTCTAACAAGCCTAAGATCTCGTAATTCACAATTCAGCATTGCACGCGCTGTTTTCCCGATGTTTTGCGGGATTTGCGACTCAACAAGAATAATAACTGGGCCTATCATAGGATGCTTTGCCTTGGTCTTAAGTTAAAATATCGGCAAATTTATAATAGCCGGGCCTTTGATTTGCAAGCCATAAGGCTGCCTTTAGAGCCCCTTTTGCAAAAATTTCGCGCGTTAAGGCACGATGAGAAAATTCCACAATTTCTTCGTCTGATGCAAAAATGACTGAATGATCGCCCATAACGCTGCCACCACGCAAAATTGCAAAACCAATATCATTTTCGCGACGCGCTTGTCGCACCCGTGTCCTGTCATAAATCGCCTTTTCTTGTAAATTTAAATCTCGACCCTCTGCCGCTGCCTTTGCAAGGCTTAACCCTGTCCCTGAAGGAGCATCTTGCTTATGACGATGATGCATCTCAAGAATTTCAATATCAAAATCAGCTCCCAACCTTTTAGAGGCTTCTTTCACCATTTCTTGAAGCAAATTAATACCTAAACTAAAATTCGCAGCGTAAAGAATGGGAATATTAACTGAAGCCTTTTCTAAAACCTGAAATTGCTCTTTCGTTAGGCCGGTTGTACCAATCACGAGACCGATGCCTTTTTGCTGAGCAATCTCAAGATGCGTTTGCAGGGCTTCAGGAGAAGTAAAATCAATAATCACTTGAGCCTTCTTAAAAGCATCACTTGCATTAGAGGTAAACAGGAGCTCTTCAGATGCATTTGGAAATAGCTTTCTAAGACCTTCTCCTTCGAAAGGGCTTGTACATGAAACCTTTGCACCTGTCAGCGTTGCATAGGGAAATTCAAGGATCTGCTGAATAATCAGCTGTCCCATGCGGCCAGAGGCGCCCGTCACGGCAATATGAATTTTATCAATCATTTTAACTTCCCATCTATCCATTCTTCTAGGTTACATATTTGGATAACGCGGGCCATCCCCACCTTCGGGTGCTACCCAATTAATGTTTTGTAAAGGATCTTTAATATCACACGTTTTACAATGAACACAGTTCTGCGCATTAATTTGCAAGTGAGGAGCACCTGTTGCGTTTTGAGTAATTTCATAAACCCCTGCAGGACAATAACGTTGTTCCGGCGCATCATATAGTGCAAGGTTATGCGCTATAGGGATGAAAGACTGTTTCAAGTGTAAATGACAAGGTTGGTCTTCTGCATGGTTTGTATTCGAAAGATAGACAGAAGACATTTTATCGAAGGAAATAACACCATCTGGTTTTGGATATGAGATAGGCTGGCATTCTTTGGCTTTTTTTAAAGATTTATGGTCTTCCTGATGCTTCAAAGTCCATGGCGTCTTCCCCTGTAACACCGTCTCAAAAGCTGCATTAATGAGACCATGCCAAATTCCTTTTTTAAATCCTGGCCGAATATTACGGACAGGCTTTAGCTCTTCTGCAATCCAGCTTTGTCGAACTTGCTGATCAAGCATTTCTTCCTGAGGCTCTCTTCCTTGACTTAAAGCTTCAAAAATCACTTCAGCAGCAATCATTCCTGATTTCATCGCTGTATGAGTACCTTTAATTTTAGGAACATTTAAGAACCCCGCGGCACATCCAATTAATGAGCCCCCTGGGAAGCTAAGTTGTGGAATGGATTGCCATCCTCCTTCATTTAAAGCGCGTGCGCCATAAGAAATACGACGCCCTCCTTCCAAGAGCGATTGGATTGCAGGATGATGTTTAAATCGTTGGAATTCATCATAGGGACTTAAATAAGGATTTTCATAATCAAGACCTATCACAAAACCAATAGCGAGCTGGTTATTTTCTAGATGATAAATAAAAGAGCCTCCATAAGTCTTCGCATCAAGCGGCCAGCCAATGGTATGTAGTACCCGACCTTGCTGATGTTTTTCAGGTTTGATTTCCCATAATTCTTTAAGTCCAATCCCATAGGTTTGGGTTTGACAGTCCTTGCGTAGATTAAACTTTTCAAACAACTCTTTGCTTAATGATCCTCGACAGCCTTCTGCAAAAATAACGTGGCGCGCTAAAATTTGCACACCAGGTTCATAAGCCTCTTTTTGCTGGCCATTCGCGTCAAGACCTCTTGGCATCGTTTCAACACCAACCACTTTTCCTTGATCATCATCAAGCGTCTTACCAACAGAAAAACCTGGATAAATTTCAGCGCCTAAGGCTTCAGCTTGCTGCGCAAGCCAACGACAAAAATTTCCCAAACTAATAATGTAATTGCCATGGTTTTTCATGAGCGGTGGTGTGGGCAACCGAAATGATCTCTTTTGTGTTAAAAGTAGAAATTTATCTTCTTGAACCACGGTTTCGAGCGGTGCACCTTTTTCCTTCCAATCCGGAATTAGTTCATTAAGAGCTCGAGGCTCAAGAACGGCGCCCGAAAGAATATGCGCACCTACTTCTGCTCCCTTTTCAAGCACACAAACACTCAGCATTTGATTATTAGCATTACACAGCTGTTTTAATCGAATAGCCGCGGAAAGACCTGCCGGTCCTGCGCCCACAATAACCACATCAAAACTTAACTCATCTCCCATGTTTTTCTCCCATATATTATTTTTTTATCATAGCACAGAACCCCTCATAAGTCGACAAAATTATTAAAATTGTTGAAATATTTATTATTTATTTTCAAATAGTTATATTAATATTTTCCACCTATTTTTCATAAAAAACTATAAAAATTCACAAATTAAAATTAATGCTAAAAAAATGAACATTTTACTTGATTTTCATTTCACAACCCAGTAAAGGTTGAGCCGATGTCCCCATCGTCTAGAGGCCTAGGACACCGCCCTTTCACGGCGGCAACGCGGGTTCGAATCCCGCTGGGGACGCCACCTTTTTTATACATTCTTCCACTTTAGTCAGCTTAAAACCTTACTCAGAAGCTTTTTTCTCTTTAAGCTTACGCTTCTTCCACTGCGCTTGAGCACTGTCCAAATGATGTTGAACACGATCATGTGATAAATCATAAGATTGACGCGTCTTTCGCTTCGTCTCTTTTTGAGAATTAGAAATGCTTTTCTCATCCAAAAATGCAGACGAGCAACAGCATGTAAGCGTTGCATAAGCTAATAACTGGAATAAAAGCAAAGTTTTATGATTCAAGGGCATCATGCGATGACTATACTCAATTCTAAAGCAAAAGAAGACATAAAAATTTCATCTTAACGCCTCTTTTTTAAGGTAGTCCTTGCGCAAGCTTATTTTTAGAAAAGAACTTAATATCGCCTTGAACGGATTTCCCTATCCGCTCTGATAGGACATCTCTTAACTTTTACCACCATCGTCAGATTGCCTGAGATACTCGGGATAAGCCCGAGGATGACAAAGGAATAGTTGCCCAATTTTATTGTTATTAAGCACTAGCAAAATTTTACCTTTTTCCCGTTTTTGAATCTTCTCCAAAAGATGAAATTGAAAAACAAGGAGGGCAAATCCCAAAATTAAAATTTTTGCTAATCAGTGTTTTCAACTTCTTTATTGTGCTTGCCAGAAAATTGCTGAAAAATGGAATCAGCCCCTCCAAAATTGGGCTTTGACCATTTCTCAGTTAGAGGTATATTTTGAAGAACGGCAACAACTGAAGCTTACAAATTAGTCGGTGACAAAGTCAATCAAATGTTACCTATGATACATAGTCAGTAAGTTTAATTCTAACTTCCCGATAATATGCAACCTATTTTTCAACGGCTTCAATATTACCTTCTTTTTCTAACTCTACTTTTAATTCTTTCATTTTAACTTGGTGCGGATTGGTAAATTTTAGAGCTACAATTCTAACAAGGTTATCAAGAGTAACCTTGTGCTTCTCCTGCTCAATCTTGATTTTTCTCTTGAATGGCTGTTTTTAATCTCAATATCGTTGAATGTAACTCTGTGTAAAGATTGTCCACAAGATAGGGTGGGACACCATGTTGATTTTGCAAGTAATATTTATACTTACTTGGAGGGGTTGGACCAGATTCTGAGTCATTTTGATCTAATTCGTATTCTACGATCAATCGATTAATGTTAACGCTTTTACCAATAGTGGCGCAATATAAAGCATATTCTCCTAACGCCTTACCTCCATAGGCATTTTCATATCTCTCTTCAAGGGATAAAAGTGGTTCATTTTCCTGAAGATTAGTCTTGCCAATCTTCTTAACTCTTTGACTTAATTGACTATTCTGAGAAACGTCACGCCAATCAATATCACTCGCTTTTGTGTTATAACTATATAAGGAAAGAAAGTTAAAAATTATAATAAATAGCTGGAAACATTTTAATTTATTCATATCTTTCCCCTTATGAGTTAAAAGTATCATTATCTTAACTTTTGAATTTTTATATAATCACTTTCTTCATTTGCACCTGGAGACTGTGCCCTATTGAAAAAAATATGTAAAGTCTGTGCATTCTTATTAAAATAAACTATATGAGGAAAATCTAAATCATGCCCCAAATTTCCCTGTGAAAAATATTGATGCTTCCAAAACGATTCCTCAAACAATGGTTGCGATATCAATGATAATGAATTCAAAAAATTTTCTTTAAATTGGGTAAATTCTTGCTGATCCTCAGTAGCAGCAGCGAGCGCAACACCACCATCCCAATCAGTAAGATTTAATATATGTCTTGGATTAACTACTCTACTTGAACCCTTTTTATCCTCGGCAGGATGCTTGCTGATTAAAAAAGGGGTGGTTTTCACATTTTTACTAAGAAGGCAGCTACTTTCTTGAGAAATATTACTAAATCCGCCTTCAACTATTAAAAATTCAAAGAGACTTGTCTCACTACCTCCTAGATATCTATAGCCTATCAGATAATTTTCTTGGCTTTCTCTAACAATAGGTTGTTTATGCCATTTTTCTCTTTGCGTAAAGATTTCATCTATTTGTTGCAAACTAAATTTAATAGATTTAGGAACATTCAAAACTAAATCATTAAGAAGCATATCATCAGAACTTACTCTGTTCACACTATTAGAACGTCTACAGCAACTTATCTTTCCCCACATCCATTTAGCTCCAAACCCTATTCCATTACACATTGGGTCAAGTAACCTCTCTTTAAATACAGGGGCAACAATCACTCCAAGAGCAAGTTGTAAGCCATTTGCTAAAGATAAAATAGAATGTATATCTGAGGAGTCTGAAGTAGTCGTGCTATTACACCATGCTGTTCTAGTTTTATTATCCCATATCCAATTTCCTGCAAGATTAAAATCGCCATCTGTGTATGAACAGTTTGCTTCTTTAAAATTACCTAAAAGTAATATTCCAATTAACAATAGTCTGAACTTATTATACATTTAAATTCCATCAAAAATTTTTTAAATTAATATTAGCATTCTTAGCTTCTACGATTTGAATCATAAAAATAAACAGTAACAATTTACCATTCTCAACAATATTAGTCAATATTTTTGTCAAAATTGACCCTTATTCTCTTACCCAAGCCTCCTCTCTTTGCTTTCACAAAGAAGAAGAAAAAGGAAGATGCCGCCCTCTCAAGTTATTTCTCCCCTATAAGGAAGTGAAAAAGTAACCTTTGAATTGGAAGACGAACCTCTCCCTTATCTTCTTTTACCCGTCCAACCACAAGCCACAAAAACCTGTCATCAGTTTCTAGAACACGGATAACAATCAAGCTCTTGCTTTCTTCTCCCACCCTTGTGCCATGAAATCTCTTCAGCAGTGTCGACGCTTGCCAAAGATCTTTACCAGCATCATGCCCAAAGTCTTCAGACATGAGGGGGCATTCCCCCAAGTTAAGGGCGTAAGCTCTTCCTTCGAGAGAATTTTCATCTTCTCTCTGGGATTCTAAGCTCCCCTCGTTATCGGAGGGCTTTTTCTAACAGTATTGGACAAAATAAAACGTTTTATTTGAAAGCTTAGAGCTTATCTCTAAGCTTTCCCTTATACCCTATCACACATCGTTACTTTTTTCAATAGAAATATGTACAAAAATAGGAAAATTAATGATATTATTTCCTTTTAAACATTAAAATATGCGCTTACTACTTAAAGATGAATTATCAATTTGACGAATTTCTATAGGAGGAGTAGAAACACTCCATCTAGATTTAAATAATGAAGTATTGTTATGAAAAGTTTTTACCCATATTTTTTAATTTTATCCTTACTTGTGAGCCTTCCTTCACTATCTGAACAAGCGAATCCATCACCTCAAGAAGTCACGGCTGATCAAATTGCGACTTTTTTAGCAGGCATTCCTCAAGGTGGTGCTTTCACCGCCTATGAGCAGACGCAAGAATGGCAGAATTTTTCTAAAGATTTTGAAGAGCGCTGGCAAAGTATTCAAGATAAACGTCTTGCTCCTATGAGAGCCTGGCGCGACCAACATCTGGGTAAAATTACTTTACCTCTTTTTTATCCCATGGGCGGGCCTGATGTCCTTAACGCTCTGCTATTTTTCCCATTTAGCGCTGAATATATTATTGTTGGACTTGAGCGTGTGGGGCCAAAAATTGCTTTTGATATGTTTGCGTCACCCGAAAAACGGCAAAGATATCTTGAGAATATTCAAAATGGCACAAGCTCTCTCTTCCACAGAAGCTTTTTTATCACCAAAGACATGTGTAAAGACTATTTTGATTGTGGTGTTCTACCAACTTTACTAGGGCTTCTGAAACGTTCTGAAGCAGAAATAAAGGCGGTTGATTTTGTAAGAATTTCAGACAAAGGCGAACTCATTGAGTGTCAAGATCAAGAAGCTCAAGGTGTCCGTATTACCTTTCTTCAAAAAGGTCATGATAAAACGCAAACGATTTCTTATTTCAGGCAAAACTTGAATGACTATAACCTTCAACAATTTACGCCTTTCTTAACAAAGAAAGCGCCGCTTGCGACCATGTTTAAATCAGCATCTTATACACCTCATCAGGTGGGCTTTGCTAAACTTGTTGAGTTCGTCCTTGCAAATACGACCTTGCTTTTACAAGACGATACTGGCCTTCCTTATCGTGTTCTACAACAACATCAATGGCAACTTCGTTATTTTGGTATTTATGAAGAACCTTACGGTGAAAGCTTTGTGGCCTATAAACAACCAGATCTTGCTCGGTATTTCATTGAGCAGAAAGAAGCCGTTAAAGAACTGCCCTTCCGTATTGGATACGGGTATGGAAAAGTTCCTTCAAATCTACTGATTGCTATGCCGCCCATTAGAGGAGCAGAACCAACAACAACCGAGACTTCTAAAGCCATATACTAATTATAAAAATATATTTTTTGATTTAGTTTTAAGTATTTAAGCTTGAAGGCCTAAAATACGATAAGCTTCTGAAGTGAGTTGGCGTCCTCTTGGCGTTCGTTGCAAAAAGCCTTGCTGGATGAGATAAGGTTCGACCACATCTTCGAGCGTGTCCCTTTGCTCAGAAAGAGCAGCGGCAAGGGTTTCAATTCCAACCGGTCCCCCATTATAAACGCGTGCTAATTGATTTAAGTATTGACGATCTAAGGCATCTAATCCTTCTTGATCAACCCCTAACCGATTTAAAGCCTGATCACAGAACTCAGCATCGGCTTCCGGTACTTTCATGACCTCAGCAAAATCCCGAATGCGCCTTAAAAGGCGACCGGCTATACGGGGTGTCCCTCGCGCTCGATGCGCCACCGCTTTAACGCCTTCTGATGTCATCGGAAACGAGAGAAGCCTTGCCGCGCGTGCAACAATCATCTCAAGTTCGGCGGGTGTATAATACTCTAAACGCAAAGGAATCCCGAAACGATCCCGTAACGGCGATGTAATTAACCCCGTCCGCGTTGTGGCAGCTACAAGGGTAAAAGGGGGCAAATCAATGCGAATTGAGCGCGCCGCAGGTCCCTCACCAATCATTAAATCCAGCTTGAAATCTTCCATTGCGGGATACAGAACTTCCTCAATGATGGGATTAAGGCGGTGAATTTCATCAATAAAAAGAACATCTTTTGGCTGTAAATTGGTTAAGATTGCCGCCAAATCCCCTGGTTTATTGATGACAGGTCCCGTAGTTGCACGAAAGTTAACCCCTAATTCCGTCGCCACAATCTGCGCTAGGGTCGTCTTTCCCAAACCCGGAGGTCCATAAAAGAGGACATGATCTAAGGCTTCCTCACGCTGTCGTGCTGCTTCAATAAAAACTTTAAGATTTTCTCGCACCGGCTGCTGGCCGATAAAATCTTGAAGTGAACTGGGGCGCAAGGATCTTTCGGTAAAATCCTCTTCAAGAACATTAGGGTCAGTCAGTCGTTGCGGTTGCAAGCTTTATATCCTCGCGAGTTTTGTTAAGCTTAATCGAATTAATTCTTCAATCGTAGCATCTTTTCCAGCTTTTTGCTGTGCGAAATTAAGAGCTTCTTGCGCTTCTATAAGTTTATACCCAAGATTCGTTAAGGCTGACAACGCATCCTGAAGAGCATTTGTTGGAAAAGAAATATCGGTATTAAGTGTAAAGCTGCTCAAAGGCATCTGCTTATTCACTTTATCTTTTAGTTCATGCACTAAGCGCATTGCAAGTTTCGGCCCCACACCTTCAGCTTGCGCAAAAAAGGTCTTATCCTGATGAACAATTGCATGCGTGAACTGTTGTGGATCACCAATCGATAAAATCGCCAAAGCGACCTTCATGCCAACACCTTGAACAGACAAGAAAAGACGAAACCACTCTCTTTCTTCAGCTGTTTTAAAACCATATAATTGCATAAAGTCTTCGCGAACAATCATTTCTGTGAAAAGCGTGACTTTCTCGCCTGATTTCCCGAATTGGCTTAATGTTTTCTGGGAGCAAAACACACTATAGCCGACCCCATTCACATCAATAACCGCACTTGTGTCGTAAGTTGAGTCGAGAATGCCTGTTAATTTACTAATCATGCGCAACTCTTCCATTTGTTTTCGATTGATGAAGTATGCACGTGACAGATCGCAACAGCAAGGGCATCTGCAGCATCTTCTTTAATTCCCTTACATCCATATAATAAGCGTTCCACCATCATGGCCACTTGATCTTTCGTCGCGTGACCGACACCTACCACCGTTTTCTTGACACTATTTGTCGCGTACTCAGCCACCTTTAAGCCCTGTTGAGCTGGAACAAGCAATACGACACCACGCGCCATGCCTAATTTGAGCGTCGAACTTGCATTCATGTTAACGAATGTTTCCTCAACCGCCGCTTCATCCGGTTTATATTCCGAAATAACTGATTGTAAATCTTGGTAAAGAAGTTTAAGACGCGTTGCAAAATCAAACTTCGTTGCTGGACTAATCACACCATGCGCAACATATTTTAACGAATTACCCGTCGTCTTTACAATTCCCCAACCTGTATGGCGTAAGCCTGGGTCTAAGCCAATAATTGTTGGCACTTGGCGTTTCCTTGTATCTTTAAAGTTCTAAGGTTTTTAAAATAGCTTCATCAACGTCTTCATTTGAATAGACGTTTTGAACATCATCATTATCATCTAAGACTTCTAACAATTTAAAAAGCGTTTTTGTGGTATCACCATCAATCGAAATAGTATTCTTGGGCCTCCAGACGAGTTTGGCGCCTTGCGGATCGCTATATTTAGCCATTAATGTATCCCGAACAGTGGCTAAATCTTCGACCTTACAATAAATTTCATGCTGGTCTTCTGTTGTAACGACATCATCAGCACCTGCCTCAAGAGCGGCCTCAAACATCTCATCCACACTTGCTTTTGACGAAGGATACAGGATCTGACCTAACTGATCAAATTGAAAGCTAACACTATTCGATTCGCCTAAATTACCCCCATACTTTGTAAAGCTTGAGCGAACTTCTGCTGCCGTCCGGTTACGATTATCCGTCAAAGCTTCCACGATAACAGCAACGCCTCCTGGACCATAACCTTCATAGCGAATCGCTTGGTAATCTGCACTATCATCACCACCGGAAGCCCGCTTAATCGCACGCTCCATGGTATCTTTAGGCATATTCGCCTCACGCGCTGCAATCACAGCACTGCGAAGGCGTGGATTACTTAGAAGGTCTGCCCCACCTTCTTTCGCAGCAACTGTTAACTCACGAATAAGCTTCGTGAAAACTTTTGCTCGCTTCGCATCTTGAGCACCCTTACGATGCATAATGTTCTTAAACTGGGAATGTCCGGCCATTGAATCCTCATCTCTTAATCAAATTAATGCTTCATCAATCGCAGATGATGGGGGCAGACGTCAAGAGATTCCTTAATTACTCTTTATCCCCTAGAATTGCAAGTCAGAGTTTTTCTTGACTTTTTGTCACGCCTCGATTAGGATTCCCCCTATATTCATTAAAAAATGAGGATAAAATGTTTAAACAATCATTAAAATACCTAGCTATAAGTACGATTATTCTTTCAAGAACTCTTCCTACCATTGCATCTTGTAACGATGAAGCTGAGCCTCGCACCCAAAATAAAATAAAGCCAGAGTTCACGATAATAACAGTAGATAAAAGAAATGCTCTTAGGGCTCTGGGGAAATGTATCAGCGCTGATGGATCAACTATTGGTGGGAACGTAGATCAAACCAGTTTTATCTGGACTCAAAAAAGAGGTACAACGTATCTTGGACTTCCAATTAAAGATAATGCCAATAAAAACATAGGTTCAACCTTGTTTTCAATGAATTTTGATGGAACAGTTTTTTTAGGAGGGCTTACACTCTCCGGAACAATTAGTAATCCTTACTCTTGTAAATGGCTAGCAGATACTAATATTCTTGACGAAATCTCTGAAATTAAGATTTCTGGGACAGTTCCCGAGAAAGTTACTGGCATGAGTGGAGATGGTAATACTTTTGTTGGTTATCTTTGTAACGGGGGTTATAATATCCCATATACGTGGGGAAAAGACGTTGGTAGAACAATATTGAAAAATCGAAATGATGGAATTGGAGGAAGTGCTGCTCTCGGAACCAACTTTGATGGAAGTGTCGTCGTTGGTTATTCTTTTGTTCGTAAGAAATATAATAATAGTACTAATGATGATTATAAAAGAGCTACTATTTGGACCAACGGCGCTATGATATCTTTAGATCCAGATGAAATTAAAGGAGCACCAACTCATGTGAGTTTCACTGATAGTGAAGCCATTGCGACTAATTATGATGGTAGTGTTACTATAGGATATTGCTACACAAGTGACGCTTTCACTGGTTTTAGATATACCCTGAATGACGGTATGAAATCCTTTGGCACATTAAATGGTATAAGTTATAATAACAAACCTAAAGCCATTAATGGTAATGGTGAAGTTATTGTAGGTAGTTTAGATACAACAAACAAACCTTTTATTTGGACCCCTAAAACGGGGATAGTTTCTTTAGAAAATTACTTAAAGCCTTATTTACCTAAAGGCGTAATTCTAGAGCAGGCTACAGGTGTAAGCGCTGATGGCTCTGTCGTTGTAGGCAATGGAAGATACTTAGAGAGTTACACTGCCTTTGTCTGGCGCGCTTACCTTCCTGAGTTTAAGAGTGAGGATTTTAAATTTGGCGCTGGTAAAATTGTAAGTGATAAGCTCTCAATCAAGCCTACTCAAGCTGAAGCAAACTAGAACAATATCTTAGTTAAAAGCCTCATTTAGATTTGGTAATGTGAATTACAAATCTGTGGGGCTTTTTTCCTTTAGAAATAAATTTTCTTTTTTTAATGTCATACTTACAACTCTTTCAAATCCCCCGTATGTTGATGTTATAACCACAGTTGATATAGGATGTTATAATAAGAAAATTTTGTGTTGCTTCAACAAATAATGTCCAGCCATTGAAGCCTCATCTCTTAATCAAATTGATGCTTCATCAATCGCAGATGAGGGGGGCAGACGTCAAAAGATTCCTTAATTCCTATTAATCTCTTAACATCGCAAGTCAGAGTTTTTCTTGACTTTTTGACATACGTTGATTAGGATTCCCCCTATATTCATTAAAAAAAGAGGATAAAATGTTTAAACAATCATTAAAATACCTAGCTATAAGTACGATTATTCTTTCAAGAACTCTTCCTACCATTGCATCTTGTAACGATGAAGCTGAGCCTCACACCCAAAATAAAATAAAGCCAGAGTTCAATATCGTAGATTTAAAAAATTCTATTATTCCAAATATTATCGAGTTTGATGTTGAAGGCATTAGCGCTGATGGAACAACTATTGTTGGACACATTAATCGACAAGCCTTTTTTTGGACTAAAGAAAATGGTAGCACGATTTTTAAGTATGAAATTCCATCGAGTAACCCTAGAAAAACTATAAGTAGTTTATTTTCTGTAAATTTTAATGGAACAGTTTTTTTAGCAGGATTTGATCTAAACGCTCTGTCAGTGCCAATTGCTAAGCCTTATTTTTTGAAGAAAAATGTTACTAAAACAAATTGTTGGGATAAGTTTAAACCAGATCCAGATATTTATGTACATGATTTAAATGTTATGCAGGGAGTTACTGCGATGAGTGGAGATGGTAAAACTCTTGTAGGTTATGATTCTTATTATGAAAATGGGGCGCGTAATGCTGCCTATACGTATCAACAAGGTGTTGGCAAAAAAATATTGGAAAATTTAAATAAAGGAAAATATGGAAGTGTTGCTCTTGGAACCAACTTTGATGGAAGTGTCGCCGTTGGTTATTCTTCTGATCATAAAAATAACCATAATTCTAGAGCTACTGTTTGGATCAACGGCGCTATAAGATCTTTAGGCATTTTACCTCCTCAAGAAATTAAAAAGGCACGAACTCATATGTGTTTCACTCATAGTAAAGCCATTGCGACTAACCATGATGGTAGTGTTACTATAGGATATTGCGACTTAGGAGGATCAGGAGGAAATCTGACTGGTTTTATACATACACTACAAAGAGGTATCGAGTCCTTAGGCTCTCTAAATAAGAAAGGTTTTGATAGTCGACCTAAAGCCATTAATTGGTATGGTAATGTTATTGTAGGTTCGTCAACAATCGGAAAAGATAAAGATACGGGGTCTCAACAAATAAGGGCATTTATTTGGACCCCTGAAAAGGGGATGGTTTCTTTAACCGATTACTTAAAGCCTTATTTACCTAAAGGCGTAATTCTAGAGGAGGCTACAGGAGTAAGCGCTGATGGCTCAATTGCTATAGGCACTGGACTAAACTTAAACAGAAGAATTTTCTGGCGCGCTTATCTTCCTGAATTTAAAAGTGGAGATATTAAATTTGGCACTGATGAAATTGCAAATGATAAACCCTCAATTAAGGTTTATCAAACTGAAGCAAACTAGAAATATATCTTAGTTAAAAGCCTCATTTAGATTTGGTAATGTGAATTACAAATCTGTGAGGCTTTTTTCTTTTAAAGGGAATCTCCTAAGAGTATTGTTCTTCTAAATTTATTGACTTTTTGACACACTCTGCTTAGGTTTTACCTTTTGGTATTTAAAATTAAGGACATTTCATGCATAAAAAATTACTTAAAATACTTCTGATAAATACCCTAATCTTTTCAGGAACACCCATCATTGTTGCATCCGATCATGATCATGAAGGTCCGCAGCTTCAAACTAATTTTATGCCATTCACTTTTAATGTTCAACGATATCAAATTGAAATGTCTGCCATCAATGCGGATGGATCAACCATTGTAGGCCATTTGGATAGACATTTTTTTATTGGACTCAAGAAAAAGGAATAGTAATTGATAATTCACCTATCTTGGGGCTTGCCGTAAATTTTAATGGAACTCTCTTTTTAGGAAAAACGGCACAACCAAACGTTACTTCCAAAACTCTTCCTGTTTAAGGAAGATTCTAATAGTAAGAAGTTAATCCCTATTGAATCTAACCTTTCTGACTGCATAATGAACATCAATGGAGATGGTGAAACTTTTGTTGGGTTTGAGCTAGTCGTTCCTGAAGTATGAGTTTTTGGAAGATTATGTGCTGCATTTGGCCTGCAGATGTGGTTT
>MKUV01000059.1 GCA_001898725.1 Caedibacter sp. 37-49 | reverse complement strand
CGGTTTAGATCGGAATCGCCATTCGGATTAAACTGGATTTAGCGTTCGAATTGACTGGAATACGCACCTTCTTTTGAATCTTTTGAAAAACTTCGGGTCCTGCATCACCCGTACAAATAAATGTCTTTTCTAAATTAGGCATTCTAAAAGATACAACAGACGAATGATTATTAATATCATCAGAAATTTGATTCATAGACCATATATAAATATTATTTAATTGCGGCTTCCCTAAATATTTTTGATAAAAAGGGCTAGTACTTTCTTTCGATTTATCTTCTATTTGGTCTTGTTGATCTACTATTATCATTTTTTGTAAAAATGTTGAGAACTGTCCTTGAAAGCTTTCTGGGATGTGTCTATTAATGTCTTGGGGTAAAGCCAATTGGGGATAGAATTCCACATATTCTCTAACAGATTTATATTGTAGAACAGAATAAGGATTTATGCTCTCTGAAGGCCAGAAATAAGGAAGAGTCACATAGGTTTCTTTACTGCTTGTTCTTTTCCTTTTCTCTATGAAGGAGAATAAATTTCCAACATCTGTTTTCAGATCTTCACTCTCACTCTCCATAAAGAAGTTGCCACAGAGAATAAATAAAACATTTAAATTATTAGGCAAAGATTCTTCTAATAAATTGATATGATCTTTATCAGGATGAGACAAAATAACAAATAAATTTTTAATCGTTTCTAACGAGGATTTTATACTTGTCGTAATTGAGGTTATACGTTTTTCTTTTTTTGCCTCATTGCTAAAGCTCCCTTGAGAGCTTGGCAAACTCTCATGAGAGGCCTCCTCTTGTTTTTTTTCTTCTAGAATAATGTTCTTATCTTTAGATTCTGAGGATGAGACAGCAACGCCGCTAGAAAGTACAAGCTGTTCTGGTTGACGACTGAAATCATTTTTAACCAAGAAAGCTTTCTTCTTTTTATTAGCAGCTTGGGACTTTAAAATCTTATCACTGACCGTTTGGGCTGAAGTTCCACAATCATAGAGAACACCGAAAGGTTCCTCTAAGCCTTCCGCATAAATAGCAAGTTGTGAATTTCCTTGCCCTACATTAAAGATATAAAAGGCATCTTTTAATTCATTTTCCTTTTTAAGCTCCTGCTTCGCTCCCTCTTCCTTTTTGGGTTCTTGATCTTCTTTTAACCTTTTTGCTGCAGGTTCAAGGGAAGAATCTACATTTTCTACTTGTGATATGAGACGCTTTTTGCTACTAGGCTTCTCTTCTGAAGCTGAAGCATGAAAGCAAAATGAGCTACTTATTATAGTAATTAAAGTTACTATAATAAAAGAAGCTGAAGCTTTCTTGAGAGAGTAATTAATATGCATCTTGATAATTCCTAACCAATAGATATTTTAGTCTATAATACATAAATTAGCACAATAAATTCAATGTTTATTAGTCAAAAATACTTGAATGGACATTAAAAAATGAATATCCCAATAGTGCAAGAAATGTAATGTTCTTAAAAGGCAAAAAGCAGATTTTATTAAGATTCAAAAACTTTCCGTCAAGGAAATCGTCTCATCTGGCTAATATCCCTTCCAGCTATCATTCTCGCAGCTATAAATGTCAGCTATTTCTACCTCACAAGGATTGTAATCTTGGTTTCAACTAATAATAAGGGAGAACTCATAAATTTCAAAATAACTTTAAGAAGGACAGATGACCGAAGCTTTGTTCAAACTCTTACACGAGGATTTAAAGGATGGCTCTTTGGCGATAAAGGCTATTTGAATAAGAAACTTGCTCAAACCCTTAAACCTTCCAGCATAGAACTTATCACCAGGCTTAAGCGGAATATAAAAAACAGCTCCTTAAACCCATCAGAAAAAGGTGGCTCAATAAATGAGACGTTATTCAATCTGCTATTGATTAACTTAAAGCAATTTTACACTTACAGTATACAAGACAATACTCAGTTCAAAACTATTTTTGCTAATATCTTGTCAGCTTTACTCGCTTATACCTTAAAACTAAAAAAACCAAGTATTACTTTCGAAAAATCAATCCTTAAAATGGCATGTTTTATATCAAGGTGGCGTTAATATATCTCTTTATTTACCTAACGCAGCCACTATTGGAGCTATCTTTGGATCTTTTTGCATATTAAGCAAATTATTTAGTGATTGCTCGAGCCCCTTGTCAGCTGCCTTTGCAAACCATTTATAAGCTTTAACATACTCATTTCTTTTGTAATGAATCATTGCTTTATTATGCATTGCCTTTTTGTGCCCCTGCTTTGCAAGTGAACCAAACAAATTCAACGCCACCTCAAAAGCTTCTTTAGAATCTTTTGGATACCCATCAACTTCACCATTTCGGTATTTTAGTGCTTGCTGATAACATGCTGCGCTTATTAATATCTCCTCTGCTGCCTTATAATTTTTTTCTATAGCGCCAAGTCCTTCTCTAAGCCACTGCGCAAATAATTCAGCATTTTCTTGAGTTGTCTCTTCTTCAAAGTGATCTTGTATTTTTTGTACCCACTTATCACTCTCATCATCATAATCATACCTGTAAAAGAAATCTGCTAGTTTCTTTTTTTCTGCTAAAGTTGTTTTCATAAGCTCCATTGAATTAAGAACGTTACAAACTTCTAAAGGAGAGATAAACACTCTAGTATCAGGTTCAAACTCAAGTATTAACAACATTTCTAAAAGTAAATTTACCGTGGAATTATTGTTCTTAATCTGGCTGATGCCATACTTCAATTTATTTACAATGATTTGAGATTTAAAAAATTGCCATATTTTGTTTTCTTCATCAGATGCATGGTCTGAAGATGGAGGTACCCAAAAAAGCATTTCATTATAGTCATAGATTGATTTTACTATATTGCTTTTATCTTTAAAAAACTTGTCTAGCTCTAGTGCTTTATCCTCTTTTTCAAATTCAGCAACATGTTTTAAAATATGTCTAATTCCTGATAAAGCTCTGTCATTGTAGTCACCTTGCTTAATTCGATGAAAGGCTATATGGAGAAGTTTTTGAGCTAAATCCAAATCTTGAATACTTTTCCCTCCAATAATAGTCCTTATTATCTCTCGGTCGGGCTCCTCCATCATTTCTATCAACGTCCCGAATGTAAGATTAAATATTCTAAGCCTTTGATCAGGGTGTATTGAAGAAAGGCTGGGAAATTTTTCTAACGTTTCTTGATAAGCTTTTTGGATGGGCTCTGAAAGCATAGGAAAGTGAGCATCGAAAGTTTTATGTACTTCTTTTAAAGGGCGGTCATCAAGAGCCCAATATAGCTCATTCCTTCCATAATAATTAATGGCATCTTCAAGTCCAATAAATTTTTGGAAATCTAAAATTGCAGCCGTGTTATAACTTTGATGCATAATGGACTTAATTAAAGTTGATCTAGCTCTTGATGGAAAAGCATGTTCTGTCATATTTTTGAATAAAGACGAGATATCAAAATAGATTCTATGAGCGGTAATCGTGCTTTTATTATATTGCTCCATATGAGAAATAGGATCTTCTGCTTGGATAAAAGGATTATAGAAATATTCAATAAGCGCATCGACACGGTAAAGATCTAAATAATTTAAGTATTTTGATTTATGCTTTTTCTCGAAATTTAAAGCTTCATAAGCAACAAGATTTGGGAAAAAAAACGCTTTTCTAGCTCTATCGTATATTTCTATAAAAATGAAGGCTTCTGGAATTTTAACGCCATCGGTTAAAAAAGGAGAAGGATGATAAAGTGCAATTTCTCTATATGCCCCCCCTGAATTTCGAATCATTGCAACTAAAGGATTTCTTATGTGCTCATTATAATAACTATTCTGGGGTGTATAGTTATTAGGATGCTTAGTTGATAAAATACCTGTATGCTCTAATGTGTCCGCATGGTCACAACCATGTCCGCGATCAAAAGTAATAATATGGCCAGTAGAAAGTTTATGGCTATAGGTATAGGCCTTCATAGGATAAGATCTATCTCCATCATATGTTGCATTCTTTGGTCGAGTTTGTGCAAAAGATTCCTTAGTTTCTGATCCCGTTATTGAAACAAAATTGGGAGCTTGTGAACCATCAGTGAAAAATACTCTCTCTGCTTTTTGAGGTAAGTGAATGTGTTGTTGTAATTTCTTAGGTTGATTGGGAGATCCTAAATAAATTTTTCCTAACCCTGGAGAAGGACTTGCTTCAATTGACATATCTCCAATTAGCTCAGCAATTTGATGCTCAGAAATTGTTGGATTTGCAGACTTAAATTCATTTGTTATTGTTTTAAAGTAAGCAAGATGCTTTTCTTGCTGCGCTTTTAAAAGCTCTTTGTTGGGAAGAATATGTCCTTTTCCACGATCAAAAGAGCCATAAAGTACTTCATGACCTTCTACAGAAGAGTATACAGCTCTAAAGCTATCAACATGCACCATTGAGCCTGGTACAGCCTTAAAGTCATAAGTTGCTTGAAGCATTTTGATAGGAAGCATTGAATCACTTAGACTCTTTGGAACTCTAGAGGGCTAATTTTCTATTGAGACTTTTGGGAGCTGTTTTAAAATTTCTTTATCTTTATTACCCTGTAAGAAGGATTGAAGGCTATTAACTGATACTTCCAATTGATGTGCGACCACAGTTTCAGGAGTTTCACTAAGGAGCTGTCCTAGAATAATTTGTGCTTTGGCATAAGGAGTTGGAAATATCTCTGCCCAAAACTTGCTATCTTCAATAAGGGTAATATTAAATTGCTTAAGGGCCTTATTAGCTTTTTTTTCTTCAATTAAACTTTTGAGTGTCGGACTAGATACCTCTATCTGTTGTGCTAATTTACCTTTATTATTATGGTGCCAATGGGGCTTAAGAAGCTCTGAAGCTTCTTTAGAGGGAATTGTAAATTGTTGAACATAGTGCAATGGTTCAATATCATTTAAATTAGAAATCTCAGACGCAAGAGAAAACCTAACTGATATAAATTGAAAAAAAATGATACCAAGTATTGTAGTTTTATAAAATTTTATTTTCATGACCTCCCCTTCCAAAAATGACTATGATGAATATAACCATCTACAGGTAATTCTGGTTGGTTAAGAATTACGCTTACCGCCCCTTTGTCATCTTCTTGTTGAATTCTTCTCTTCTTTGCAGGAGGCTGAGAATCATAAGAGTGATCTAAATTATCGGTTCCTCTACAAGGAAAGAAATTCAAACCTAAAAAAACTGTTAACACAATACTAACTAAAGCTTTATAGTTCATGAACCCCTCTCCAACATTATTACGAGTTGATTTAAAATAACTTAATATAGTTAAGTTACTAATTTATTATTTTAATATCATGCTTGGTTAAATGAAAAGAAACAATATATTTTTCAATTGATAAAAGTGGTTTTGCTTTTTTACTAATTTAAAATTTTTTTACTCTGAATTAATATATAAATCCTTATGATGCTTAAATCATTTAGATTATATTAGGTTAATAAAAGCTTAAGGAAAATTATGAAGCATATGGGCAAAATATATAGTCAGGTATTATTAATTTTTGTTTATTCAATTCTTCTTAATCCCCTTCTTGTGGCAAGTAATGAATATGATTTAGGGCTTGAACAATTTCGTAAAGCACAATCTGGTAATGCTCAGGCTCAATTTGATGAAGGAAGAAGAGCATACAATATTTGGGCTCAAAATGGACAAAAAAGCGCTTACGATGAATCCATACATTGGCTTACTAAGGCAGTTCATCAGGGGCATGAAGATGCTAAAGCACTTTTGCATGACCTTACTAATAAAGATTCTAGCACTACAACAATATCTAATATAAAACCCAGTACACAAAATAATAATATTGAAGAGGATTTATTTGCACCTGAATCTAACATAGAACAATTTTTTTATGATGACAGGGATATTAATGATTATATAGATACTTACCTTAAAGAAAGATTAGGGACTTTTACATACGCCCCTCATAGTAAATTCTTGTTAATGTCATCAGAGAAAAATGAAACCATTTTAAGCCATGAAGATCAAAAATCCTATCTGGTTGCAGTTACATCAGCTGTTGATACTCTTGGGCAACGAAATATTCAAGCCTACAACAATATTCAGCTTTCTTCTCTCCCCATTGATAACTTCCTCAATAAAGAAAAACAAGATAAGGGAGTCAAGGAAAGAGAGCTAGAGGAGGCTGTCCATAATTTGAGAAAAGAATTTACACTTGATACATTAGAAAAGTTGCTTGGGGAGTTTCAGTCATCAGATATCAAAAATTATCTTGAAAAAATAAAAAATAATTGGGCTCAAGGGTTAACCGATCCAATAAAACAACAAACGTTAGAAGATCTTGAATCTAAACTTAGGGAAGTAAGCTTAGAAGAAAGAAAAGATGTCTTTGATGAGCTCATGCCAGTTTTAAGCAAATATAAAGAAGTTCATACAAGAATCTTATTTCCTTTTAATCTTTCACAAATGCATTGGCTTCTTGGTGAAATATACATCCACAAGCTTAACAACGCTTACAATGGAATAGTTCAAGTGCATGATCCGATGGGAAAGGGAGAAATAAATAATATACACTTCAATACTCTTAAAGAAAGTATCGAAGCTCGTTTAAGATTTTATGATCCTAACACTCAACAGTTAATAATTAAATCAGTTAAAAGCCCATTTAAACAAAGGCAATACGATGGACATTCTTGTGGCGTCATTATTGTTGAAGATTTATTGAGAAGAATTGAAGGGCGTCCACTTGATGGTTTATCTTCTGAAAAACCAGGAGAGTTAAGGCTTTCACATATTAATAGAATGGACCCCTTTCCTAATATGCAAGCATTTGTTGTGCGCAATAAAGAACGCATAAATAAGCTAAAACATTTTAATACTATTACAAGTTTAGCTTATGAAAACCTAAGATCAGAGTATGATCTGCAAAATAATAATTCAATAATAAGCTCTCAAAAAGATAAAATACTTAGAAAACGCAAAAGAGAAGAATTAGATACAGATTTTGATACACAACCTGACAATCTACCTGTAAAAAAACTTGCTATTCTTCATCCAAAGAAATTAAAGAATGGTGAAAATGTCAAACAAGAAGAAGAAAATAATACCCCTCTTTCACAAATAAGCTCAGTTATTTTTTTATCAGATCACGCACAACATGTCGCATATCTGGAAAATGCTTTTAAAACAGTGAAAAATAAAATTCTCGTTACAAATTATGGTAACCTTTACTCTCGTCTTCTCGAGACACATTTGTTTAAAAGCTTAATTCCTGAGGCAAGAAATAGAGGGGTCACTATATATTTTCGTTTAAACTTTTCTGAAGAAAGCAATAACGTCAATTATGACCCTATTCCTAAAAGCGTTGAAAACTACTTTTATAAGCATAATATAGATGCCTCAAAAATTGTGACCCATGCAAAAATATTGATGATTGATGATAAAATATTTGCAATAGGATCATATAATTGGCTCAGTGATTTAACAGCCCCTCTTAAATTCCGGTCTTTCAATAGAACCATTGTTTATACAGGAAATGATGAAACCTACTATGATTTAAAAGAACAAGTATGGAGAATATTAAGATATTATGTAAAAAAAGAGGTAGGAGAATTTTCAGACTATGCTTATATGGAAGCTTATAGATTTAAAAGATTTTCCAAATATAATGATTCACAAGAAATTGATTTAGATGCTCGTTCAAAGCTTATTTACATCCCAACAATTGATGAACACCGACTTGAGCTTCTCGATATTTTTAGAAAGGTAAAAACTAGAATAATTATACTGTCGCCTTTTGTTGCAAAGGATGGCCTTCAGACTTACCAAAGAGACTTTGTTATCCCTCTTCTCCAAACTGTATTAGCAGAAAACCGAAGTATATACTTCGTATGCTTACCTAAATTTAAATATCTAGCAGAAAAATATCTTTCAACCTTAAGGGATAAATACTCAAATTTATTACATCTACTAACTTTTGAAAATATCCATGCAAAAACTTTAATTATGGATGGAAATCTTATTGCAGAAGGTTCATTTAACTGGTTATGCGCTGCTCGTGATGAACTCTACTTCAGCCATAAGCATGAGGCCACATTTATGCTAGAAGGACCTGAAGCAGCAAAGCAAATTCGAGCCTTTTATCAAACACCTGTTGGGAAAGAACTTATAAAAAAATTTGGTAGTTCTAAAATAGTTATTAAAAGTCAAGAAGAAAACTACGCGCATACACAAAAAGTCGATGCAGCTACAAGGATAAAGCTAAGAAATCAATATTTCATTAACCAGAAAGCAAACGTTACTAAAGATTTATGGATCAATTTTCCTTTTTGGTATCAATCTGCAGATTACACTCGTACATCACTCATTTATGGTAAATTCTTTGAAATTATGGCTAGTAATAGACCTGATAAAAAAGGTTACTGCTTAAGAATAAATGGGGATTACTTATATAAAGGGAAAGACATTTTATATTTTCCAACCATACCTAAAGCAAAAGAAGCAGCATATAATATATGGTTGCAGATGTATGAGTAGGATTTCCATTTTAATTTTTTTAGACTATTCTTTAAAAATTATATTGCCTATTCTCTAATGTTTTTTACGCATAACTGTACAAAATATATTTGCTAATCTTTGAATTTTCTCTGAGCTAAGCTCTATATCTTTTTGCCCAGCATTAAATGAATAATGGGGCTGATACTCCATGCTTAGGAATTATAATTTTTCAAAGCAAAAACTTTATTTTTCTTCTATATTTTTTCTATCTGCAAAGGTGAAAAAATTGTCATAAGATTTTTGATGAGAAGAATTATCAAAAATAAAAGGGTTTTTCCAACAGATGAGTCTGTTTTTAAGGTTCTTTATTTGGGGATCAATAATATATCTAAAAAATGGTCCCTGCCAATTAAAGACTGGAAAATGGCAATGAACAGATTCTCTATTGAATTTGGACAAATGGTAGGATTATAGTAATGCTGCCTCACTTGCACAAATTTCCTTAAAGCCTCAACTTGAGTGGGATTCTATTCTTCAATAAATATAACCCAATAACTGCTCAAACGTTTTATCAAACTTATGAGTAAGGATGAGCTAAATCGGGTGAAATTCACTGTCTAAATGACGTATGATACTTCTACACTTGTTAGCTCTGTTTGGTGTAAGGCTAAAGCAATTTGTTCTTCTATAAAATTCTCCTCTTCTTTTAATTATCATTAATAGTAAGAGTTTTTCTCACTCCTCTGATCCAAATTCTTGAGTGAAGATCAATTATTGTGAAAAGTTAATCAATGGTATGTTGGAGTAGTATGTTTAAAAATGTTAGAAATATCAGAATTAGAAGAAGTGGACTCACAATAAGGAATAATTATACTAACTACCTTACCTTGCAAACTGTCAAAACATCTATAATAAATTTTACCGTGATGTAAACTTATAAGTCTTTCAATAGCAGTAAAGTCTAAATTTATATGCTCTTCTTCTTTATTAGGGTTGCTAATATTTTTAGAAATACGTTTAATATCATCAAGGCTCAAAGTAAAGCCATTATCTTGGACTTTTATGATCACCCATTTTTTATTATTTATATTTTTAATAGTAGAAAATATTTTAATAGTCGTCCCTTTAGGATTATATCCAAGTGCTAGTGAAAGGACTCCTACTATAATTTGCTTAAAGCGTAATTCATCAACATACAAAAGAAGAGGATCAGGATATAAAAAAGGTTTAATGTTTATACCTTTTATTACAGCTGTATGCTTTTGTATAATAATTGCTTCTTTAATAACTTTATTTACATCACTATGGGTATAAGTTAAATCGAGATAGGACAAATCAGGAGTATCGGTTGTTAAGTTGTTCAGTTTTAATGCTTCATCATGAATTTCCTCAATAACACCTGCTTGTTTGTTTACATCTTGTTTACTAGATAAATACCGCCGTAACTTGTCACTATTACTAAGGATGGAAGCAACTGAGGTTCGCATTTCTAAATTTAAACGCTGGCGATAAGCTTCTTTTGCGCGATTAGAGGATTGGATTAGGTCCCACATTTTTTTTCTAGAAAAATAAAGAAATAGCAGGCAAAATCCCCCCATAATTAAAGACTCGATGATCCGAGGAACCATGATAGACCAAATCTCATGATAAAAAGACTTTTCTTCAAATCCTGTAAATATAATATATGGATATTTTTCCATTCTTCGATAATAAGAATAGCTAATACCCTTATAATCTAGAGGTTTATTTAAGATCCCTTCTGAATCCTTCACGTGTTCAAGGTTGGGCAAAAGATCACGAAAGTAAGAACTTTTTGGGTCAATGGCATTATTTGCTGACTGTAAGATAATTCTAAAATTTTCATCAAGAATCAAGAAGCTAAATCCTTTGATATTCAAAGCTTGTTCAATTTTAAGGCTTAACTCAGCAATATTGAATCCAACAGCGACAACTCCAAGATAGTTCCCCTGAGCATCTTTTATACCCGTACCAGCTGGAATAACCCATACTCCACTTGGATTCCCTATAGTTGGCTCAGATACTTGAAGAGTTCCAGGAAATTTACGGCTTTTATCTGTATAAGCATGATGGGAAACATCCACAGGTTTTTTGATATTAATTTTACTGTTTATAAGCATACGGTTGTCTGGACCTACCCAATCAAAAAGAGGCCATGAATACACGGATGTTGATTTTGAAGTAACTTCAGGAAAATTTTTAAGCATTTTATCAATAAAATTAAGATCTTTGGAGTCATGTTGAACGATTAAATTTCCTATAATATTTGTGACATGATTTGTTTCATCAAATATACGTGATAGATGCTCATCTATCCTGCGAGCTTTAATTGCGGCTTGTTCCTTAAAATAATTTAATTGTGAATTGTATAGAAGATAAAGCATTGTTATCCAAAAAAGCATAACAGCCAAAAAAATCCCCAAAACAAAATGATAATACTCAAATATAAAATTTTCTTTGTATAATCTTTTGTTAAAAAAATTAACAATCTGCATAGCTATTCCTTAAATGTCATTACAACTCTTTTTCAATTATCCAATCTGCAAAAATTTCATCAACAGCATTGCTTTTAGTTTTTAGAGAATAAGTGTAAATTTCATCTGCATATTCAAGAGTTTTTTCTTTAGGTAAACTAATATTTTTATTCTTTAATAGATTACTTACAATTTTTAGGGTATTAATATATAAGTCAATATTCCATTCATTAGTTTGAGAAATATATTTTTCTTCCTGCCGGCTTATACCTTGAAAAGGGTTTTCGTTTTCTTCTAAAAGATCTGGGACAGTACAATTAAGAGCACGTGCTATAGCTTGGATAGTATTTATACTTGGTTTTTTAGATTTTCCATATAAAATATTCTGTATAGCACTGGGTCTTAACCCAGCTTTTTTTTCAAGTGCATGTACAGATAAACCTGCCTCTATAAGCTTTTCTCTAATTCTCTCGCCAATTTCCACCCCTAATATCCTCTTAGTATTTATTTCATCCACTTTTGAATGCTAACATAAGATTTACATTTTGTAAATATACTTACCCACATAAAGTCAGCTATACTTTTTTGTTTTTTAATTAAGGCACATTTCAACTTGAAAGCTTGAGTGTAAAACTTACACATAGAAATGGGAGTGCATTGAATTTATAAAGGATTTTTCTATGAATTATAGAGAACTTTAATCAAGAGTATGACGTATTAATACTAAAAATTCCTACAACCTTCTATAAAAACTCCTTAAATTAGAAGGTATTTTGTATTTATACAAAAAAATATATTGACGAAGTAAATTTTATTTTGTATTAATACATAAGACGTCAAGCTTGATGTCTTATGTGGTCAGAAATAAGGAGAGCAAAAATGGTAAAAGTATTAACGTATATGAGCTTAGTAATATGCACTTATCATTTAAGTGTAGCAAGTAATGAATATTCAGAAGATCTTATTCCTAATGTTATGCCTTGCCCACATAGTATAGAAGCTCAAAATGATATCCCCACGGTGACAATATTCGAGCAATATCCTCCTATAATTTATGAAGATCATATTTCAAAAGTAAAACCTTCAGTAAGTACAGAAGAGAAGACGAGTTTATCTTCTTAGGTGGGTCTTAAGAAAAGGTGCGGTCTTGCTTAGAACAATGCACAAACATTTAACAAATGGAGATTAATATGATTAGTAAAAACAAAAAAGTTCTAATGTATTTAGGAGTTGTTACGTTCTTTATCTATCGATTAGAAGCAAATATACTTTTTATTGATGAACTTGAAGGATCTAATCTTGTTGGATCAAAGAATTTTGGAATATCTAATTCTCCCAAATATGAGTGGGAAAAGTATAAACCTCAAGGTTTATTAAGAAATAAAAAGATTAATACAGAAGAGTATTTTATGGAATTGCAGCCCGAACTTTTAGAAACGATCCTGATTTCAAATAAAATGCTTTTTCTACGTAATCATACATAAAATAAGTTGAAATCAAGTAAAATCAGAAGGCGGATAATCTCTGCCTTCTTTATATCTATCTTCCTTCTTTAGGAAGAGGTAACCGTATTATTATAAATTCCTTAAGAATTTAAAGTGATTGATAAGGGAGGATAATTAGAGAGTAAATATGGAGCAGCGTCAAACGCAAAGTTGGACGAAAACGGCATGTTAGTTTAATGATTTGCTAAAAGAAATAACTCGACCATTAAATGAAAAAGGAACAATTATTGTAAGAGAGCTCATTACCCTGAGGAATGGATACCATCTTTATTATCGCACGCAGGCGTTGAAGTTATAGATAAGCTAATTTTGATGAAAAACATGACATAGTTAGAACTTTATCAGTTCAATCCTATTATTCTAATCCAAGCATGGGGGTTATTTCCTTTGAAATAAACCCAACTTTTAGAGATCAAAAGTTGCTTACATTCATTATAGAGAGGCATTGAGCCTGATACCATAAGTATCCATATGGATGTAGAAATAGTGTTGAGAGCACTAAAGCTATCTTCAGCATAAAGTTCATGATAAGGAAATGAAACAGTCAATAATCAGAGATTCACCTAACATATATTGCTTTATTAACAATATGACACAAGCTTGTAAGCCAAAATCATTTAAAGTTGCTTGAAGATCCTAGTTCGTAATTATGGGATAATAATATCCATACCACATTCAAGAAAATATTATTACGATAGAACCCCTTTAGTAAATCTCCTATATGGATAGTCTCTTGCAAAAGAGAAAAATCTAGATACTCTTATTGATACTTCAAGCAGCCTTATTCCTATCAATATAGCTGTCTGATAATTCTCAGATGTTAGATTAAACTCTGACTTTGACAACTAAGGAGAATTTGATGCATCCAAATTTAGTTACAAGTTCGTTGGTAAATTTTAATTCTATTAGTTATGTATTTGTTATATTAACTCTATTTTTTCTTGCCGCTTTAATAAAGTTTAAATTATGGAAGATTAAACCTATTTTGTACTCATCTATTATTGTACTGTGTGTGGAAAGTGTTATTCTTTTTTCCTTACTCATTAGTAGGAGCGAAAGCCAGCTCGATATAGCCAAATTTTCTGAAGGTACTTCTATTCTTAATTTTTTCAATTATTTAATTTTTGGAGAAAAAGGTGCTTTTGTCTCTTCTTCACATAAAGAAGCGGCAATTGAACTCACAACAGATCTTACCAAAGATGAAAAAGAAGCAAAAAAACTACTCTCTTCAGCAAACAAACTTAATTCTCAAAGTTATTTTCATGCAGCTCTTCAAGATTATGAAAAAGCTCGTGCTCTTTTTCACCGCGCAGGAAAGGTGGAGGAAGAAGCGTACGCTTTACTAGGTATTGCAAATATTAAAAAAAGAATAGATCATCCTGAAAATGCTCGAAAAATCTATGAGAAAGTTATGACTATTTTTAAAAAAATAAATAATAAATTTGGAGAAGCATTAACTTTAAAAGGATTGGCTAAAGTTGCATATTACTTAGGGGATCCATTAGAAGCTGACAAGAAACAAGAACAAGCTCTTACTATTTTCGAAGAGTTAGGCAACCATCTTTTATACAAGGCAAAAGTTCTGCGTGAACAAGGAGATTTAAAAGTTAAAGCAGGACGTCAAGAACAAGCGCGCATATGTTATGAAAGAGCTCTTACCATTTTTCATAAAATGAACGATCAACGGAATAAAGCTTATGCTTTAGGGGGATTAGGACATTTAGAGTGTGATTTAGGAAATTTTGAAGAAGCTAGTAGACTCTATAGTAAAGCTTTAGAATTATTTAAAGCAGTAGAAGATCGCCATGGAGAGGCGAAAGTATTGAAAGGTATAGGAGACTTAGAGCGTAGACGAGGAAATTATTCACAAGCTTCAGATGTTCTTATACAAGCTATGGAACTTTTTGAAGAAATTAAAGAGCCTAGAGGGCAAATTGAAGTATTAGCAAACCTAGGAGATCTAGAGTATGCGCGTAATCAATATCAGCAAGCTGATAAATATTATCAAGAGGCTTACTCTACAGCAAAAACGATAGGTGATCGTTATAATGAGGCGTGTATCTTGATGGGGAAAGGTCACTTAGAAAAAAATAGAGGTAATCATGATTTAGCTTTTGAGTACTATAATAAAGCAAGTAATTTATCTCATGAAATTGGAGACTATATAAGGAAAACTAATTTATTAATAGCATTAGGTAATTTAGAAACTTTAAGGGAAAATTATAAAGAGGCAAGAAATTATTTTGTCGAAGCTTTAACATTTTTTAAGAAGTTTGGCAGCCAAAGAGGTGAAGCATATGCTCTTATGGGACTTGCTAAATTAAATTATTATACTAATAATTATTGGAAATCTTGTAAAGAATATGAAGAAATCCTAGATATTTCTAAAGAAATTAACAGCCCTTTTTTTGAGGCTGTTGCATTGTATGGATTAGGAAATATAGAATCTCTTTTAGGGGTTTCAGATAAAGCATTATCTTTATACGATAAATCATTAAAAATACTACAACGTTTAGACAAACCTTCAGAAAAAGCTTACATATTCCTTGCTTTAGGTACTCGCGCTCATAACTCTAGTGATGATGAGAAAGCTGAGAATTATTATAAAGACGCCTTAAACATTTTTAAAGAACTCGGCGATAAACAAGGTTTAACGCGAGCTAATACAAACCTCGGGAATCTTAAACGTACAATAGGCCATTATGAAGAAGCTCAAATATATTATGAACAAGCAAAAAGATTTGCTGAAGATGTCAAATATCAGTGGGGTGAAGCATATGCTTTGCGAGGAATAGGAGAGCTTCACTTTATCCAAGGAAATACTTCTGAAGCATATTTCTATTATAATAACGCTTTAAAGCTTTTTCAGAAAACAGATGAGCGTTGGGGACAAGCTTCCATACTTCGTCGTCTTGGAGAGCTCAATCGTATGACAGATAATTATGAAAGTTCACGAAGAGAGTTTGAGCAAGCCCTTAATTTAAGTCATGGTATTAATGATCGGTTAGGTGTAGGAGGAGCATTACTTGGATTGGGTGACCTTGATCGACTTCTTTGTCGATATGATCAGTCACTACAGGCTTATAAGAAGGCATTATCTCTCTTTAAAGAGGTTAATAATCGTCGAGGGCAAGCAAAAGCTTTGCGTGGTTTAGGAGATATTCAATATGAGTTAAGTTTATATAGTAAAGCACGGGATTCTTACGAACAATCACTCCATATTTCAAGAGATATTAAAAATCAACGTAGTGAAGCAAGAGTACTGTTGGGGTTGGGAAGATTAGAACTAGCTTTGGGAAATTATGGTGAAGCACGTTCAAAATTTAATGACGCTCTTAGATTATTTACAAAATTAAAATATTTGTGGGGAGAAGTTGATACATTAAGAAGCTTGGGTGAATTAGATGGTGTTAGTGATCGTAATAAAGAAGCACAAAGATCTTATAATCGAGCTCTTGATAAACAAAAAAAATTAGGGGATCGCGAAGGGCAAGTCAAATCATTACTAGGATTAGCAGAGGTTGCATACTATCTCGATGATCTTAAGAAAGCACATGATCGTTATCATGAAGCTCTTAAGCTTGCAAAAACGATAAATGATCGTGGTGATGAAGCATTCATTTTACGAGGTTTAGGAAAACAAGCTTTTCTTTGTAATAAATATAACTCAGCACGAGAATACTATCATAAGGCCTTACTGTTGTTTAATCAAATTGGAAATAAGAGAGGCGCCACAAAAGTATGGAGAAGCTTGGGTGAATTAGAATGTTATGTTGAAGACTATGACTACGCTGAAAATGCTTATGAACAAGCAATAAAGCTAGCTAGAGATATAAGTAATGCCCGTGAAGTAGCCAAAACTCTTCTAAAAATTGGAGAATTAAAGATAAAACGGGAGTCTAATAATAATAGGATAAAATTTAATGATATCACTAAGGCGCTTAAAATTTCTTGGCAAGCAAACGTTATCTTTAGTGATATTGAGGATATATTAAATAAAGCCTTAGTGTGGAATAAGATTGGTGATAGCAATATTATTCAGGCCCTTAGAGTTTTTAACCAGGCCAGCGAAGTTTTCAAAATTATCAAAGATGAATGGAATGAAGCGATAGCATGGCAAAATATTGGAGATGCTGAAAAAACCCTAATAGTACAAAAAATTGATAATACAAAAAAACATTATGATAGAGCAAATTATGCTTATAACCGTGCTCGTGAAAGGTTTAAACATCGGCAAGATACTTTAGAGGAAGGTAATGTATTAAGATGTCTTGCTCATCTTGAAGGTCTTTTAGGTCATGAGCAAAAAGCTAATGAGTTGTATGAAAAAGCCCTATCGTATTTTAGGAAAAATGGAAGTTACCGTAATCAAGCAAAAACTTTAAAAGATCGAGGCGATTTTACACATAAAAAAGGCGATATAAAAAACGCTAAGAATTTCTATCAGGAAGCATTACAATATTTTGAGAAAATAGAAGATTATGGAGGGCAAGCAGAAACCTTAATCCAACTTGGCCAGCTTGAACTTTCTAATGGACATCAATTAAGTCTTAAATATTTTAAAAAAGCGGCCTATTTCTATAAGAAAATAGGTCTCCATAAAACCGAAGCAAGGACAATAAAATTAGTAAATAATATGTTAAAGTAACCCGAACTATGGCTAAGAGATAGTAGTTAAAGTATTGAAGATATTGATGTAAACTCGATTTGGAAAAAATAGGGAGATACCTCATGGAGATAGATTACAATAAATTATTTTATTACCCGATCTCTCATAGCGTCTTACTAAAAGTTCTCCATCAAGCTCAGCAATGACTATATCCCCTGACTTTGGCTTAAGACTTCGGTCTACAATGAGTAAATCACCTGTAAAGATTCCTGACTTTTTCATAGCTTCATTAATCACTTTTAAGAAAAATTCGCCAGCCAGTTTTGAATCAGAAGTTCATTTAATTCTACGAGGTTTTCTAGATAACCACTAGCATGCGATAGAAAGCTATCATTGATTTTATCAATATAAAAAAAGGATAAAAGGAAGATCTTGTGTGATTTTGCATTTTCAGCAGCTTAGATGATCCCTTTTTTTCTGCTTTCTGGCATATCAGGATGATCTGAATTTATCTCATTCTTATTATTTGAAACAGTGATATTTACTTGGGTTGTGGGGGCGATCCTTTTTTCTTAAATTCCTTCTTTAAATTGCGACGAATATGATAAGTTGGCTCCGTAAAGGCCTCATTAAAACCATACTCCTTAATAATAGGTAGTTTACAATGAACGACTGAATTGCCTCGGGCTATAATTTTTAAATCATTGAAATAATTTTCATAGTCTTCAAGCTTCATCTCTGAGGCATCCTTATTAATAACTCTTTTAATTTCTTTAACTAAATAGTTCTCAGATTTCTTTGAAATACTCCTTTCTTTAACCCAATTTACAAGCATTTTAATATCATTTAAGTAGTCATTATGAAGTATGTTGAATAAAACAATTTTGATATGATTGTAGTGCGATTTACGCAAGTGTCGCTTGGAAGTTTCAAGTATACGAATATTTTCTTTAAGAAAATCCTGATACATTCGAAATAGGTATCCATAAACCCAGCTTTTGGTCATTTGATTGCTTGCTAATGTAAATGAGCCAGGCGCAAGCGTTGTTAAATATTTACTAGGCAATATCATGCTGTCGAACGTTAATGTTTCTGAAGTCGCTACAGTATTATTGGATTCATCATATATGCTTCAAGGTGCTTAAATATAAAAATGCCATTAATTTTGAAATCCTTAAAGATATTCCTTGATCCTTAAGACAGTATCAAAAGCGGGCTACTACCCCTGCTAGTGCAGCAAAACCAAAAAAAGGTTTTTTTGTGATAAATTTTACCCCCTCACTTATAAGCAAGGGGGTTGTTTAGTTTTAAGATTTTTCTTAAGCTTTAGGATTTCAAAGTAATCTTATTTCATTTTAAATGAAACATCTCAAATTTTTAAGCACACTTTAGATTGGTTTTTAACCAATAACTAAATACTTACTATGTACTGCGACATTAACATCTGCTGTGGGGGTTGGTGGTAAAATATTTTTTCTTAACCTAACATTTCCAGTAGATCTTTCTCTAACTATTACTTTTGTAAAACCAGTAATAGCATTAGCTTGCACAGTTTGATTACCTGTATTGGGTAAATCCACTTCAACTTTTCCTAGAGGATGATGTAATTCCACAATGTAAGGGCTTGGTAAATGAGGGGCCACGGTAAAGCTAAGATCAAAATTTTTAACAGTAATATTTGTACCCCATGCCTGATTGAGGCCAGTTAAGATAAAAAATGATGCCAATAATGCAGTTAAATTTAATTTTTTCATGTATAGTCTCCTTCTTTTATAAATTTAAATATAATATTTATTTATTAAAAATTAATTAAATATTAAAAAATAAATTTTATTTGAGAGCGTAATCCATCCCCGAAACCGGACAGTGTTGTTAGAAAGTTTTCACCTACTTAAATCTATTGGAGACTACCATTTATCTTTGGAGGAGCATTGAGAATATTAAAATATTTTATGCGCAAAAATCTTATAAATATTGAGAGATGTGGAACAAATGGTAAAAAAATTTCATAATTAAAATCTACAGTTATTTTATCTCTCCAGCTTACTCTCTTGTCGCAAACTTGCACCAGAACCTTATCAATATCCTTTAGTTCACTACTTTAAAATTAAACCTTTATAAATTAATTACTTTTTGGCATATTTTTATTGAAGAGACAACCATTATATGCTATATAAAAGTTATATTCATCAATTTATGGATTATAACTATGAAACTTTTTAATAAACTATTTTATGTTGTTTTATGTATATCGCTGTGCATATTTGTAAAATCTTATGCTTGTGTCTCAGGTTATACTCTTGAAGGCTTACAAGCAGATAAAAATGTTCTAAAAACTATTGCAACTAAGATTGTTTCAGAAGTAGAAAATATAGAATTTATTAAAAATGAGTTAAGAAGAAAGCACGGTTCTGAGGCTTATGCATTATGGTCAAAATACAATCAAGATAATTTGCCTGATGTAGAAAGTTTAAAAAAATTAAATCTAAGTAAAGATATCACGCAAGGTAAGACTATCGATGCAAATTTTAGAAAAAATAGCCTTAGACCCCTTGTCGGCAAATCACTCTTTACACTTTTTAAAGAAGAAACTATTAAGCAAATTGAAAATTATTTACATGAAGCAATACAAAAGGGTAACATCCATCTTTCAGTAAATAAGATGCTAGCTGAACAAGCTAAGGAAGATGATTTGCGGCCTGACTCTCTAGAAATTAAGTATCGCTTATCTATTCCTCTTGCAGAAGTTTTCGAAAAAGAAAAAATTTCTCCTCCAAAAATTAAATCACTTGGCCTAAAAGATAATATAATTATTATCATGTTCGCTAAGGATTTTATTGATGCTTTATTGGCTGACAAGCATTCTTTAGAAAATCCTAAGCTTCAAGGACGCATTAATAGTGTCTATTTAGAATAATAATGAAATTATTAAATTAAAGCATAGTAAGGATCTAATTTGACAAATCAACATTTTTATATTATAAATTGTACTGAAATATAAAGTTTTGAGGTAAGAAATGAGGTATTTTAATACAAATTATTCTAGTGTTTTGTTTTTTGCACTCTGCATTGGAATTAATTGTAATGTCTCTACTGCGAGCACAATCGTAATGGATAATTCTAATACTGATAATTCTTTTGGTAAGCATAATCACTTGACAAGTCATCAAGAGGGATTAGTTATTCCTTTAAAGCCTATTTATCATACCAAAGCGCTTGATTTTAGAGAACAATCTCTTGAACAAGCCGATGTTCTTTTATTGCAACAGGGACAATATGAAGATATAGGGCTTGCCTCTACTAATATTAAAAGAGTTGGTTTAACACCACTCATTTCTAGCCAAGAAACTTTACTAACTCTTGATATTGAGAATAATGGTTTGGAATCTAATGTGGTCCCAACATTGTGTCTATTTAAAAGTTTGCAAACTCTCAATGCTGCTCAAAACTATTTTAAAGACGCTGACATGGATATTATTGGTAAATCACTCGTTAACTTACAAGATTTAAATATTGTTCATAATTTCATCACTTCTAAAGGCATTGCTTGTTTACAAGGACTGACTCGTTTAGAAAGCCTTGATTGCGGATTTATTAATCTTGGAAATGAGGGTATTTACAATATTTCTCAAATTAAATCTCTCAAACGCGTTTATGTAAGAGCAACTAGATTTGATGCTGAAGCGCTACAATATTTTCTTACAATGCCAAATCTTGAACTCATTGATATATCTCAAAACAAGATTAACCCTGAGGCATTAGCTAAATTTACGACAAGCACCAAAGCAGAAGTGATTTTTGATCATATGCTTAATTAATAGTATTCTTCAACACATCTAAATCTGACAATAACATTATTATGTCCTTGATCATAATCTATAATACTTGCTGATACGGGAATACTAGCAATTACGTTTAATAACAATATTACTACATTGAATAGGGATTAAGTTAGATCCTTAAATTGAGCTTTAACATTCATCATAATTCTCCTAATTTTCTTGATATTCTCGTCTTTTGTTAACCTTATGGATAATCGATAAACCCAAGAGAGAAATATTGGTATTTAAAAAGACTTAGAAAATAATTATTATTCACATCCCTCTTAAAACTATTAATATAGACACTTCCATATTTAAACTTGAAAATAGTAGAAATTTATTAAAGTAAAATCCATGAGTAAATTATACTTAGGTAATATATAGGCGTTGAGCGAGCATATCTAAATGTTATACCATAGTAAAATAAGATTTCAGCTTTCAAGCTTTTAAATGATTGTCCATAAAATTCTCTAAGGCTTGTAGCGTCATTTACATTTATTACCGTTTCGAATTTATTAATAGCTTCCTCATAATATTCCTTTTTGAAAATAGGGCATGTTTTTGCATCAACCTCTTCGATTTTTTTTAAATCTTTATGAACACTCTTTAGTAGATCGAACATACTTTCCCTTGCTCTAAAAAGGCTACCCATCATAGCGTAGTACATTCCATTAAGTTCTGGAGTATTATCCTGTTCGATCTTTTCCTCTATCTTTGCGACAAATTCCTTATTCTTTTTTATTTCTTTTCTTAAATAAGCAGGCTTTTCTTGATCTGCAAGGTTAAAATACTTATCTACGTCGTAACGACCTGTCTTTCTGTATTCATATTTGTTGTAAATTTCTTCATAAGTTAAAGTAGATGAAGCCATAATAGGCGCTGGAAGTGCAGTTAATATTAAAGCTGATAATATAATATGTTTAAGTTTCATTTTTTCCTCTGATGTTTTGTAATTTTTTTCATCACTAAAGGTATATTGAAAATTAACCTAAAGTATTTTCAACTTTATTCCTGCGACCGTATTGATTCTTATGGTACCAAGCCCAGTAACCTCTCTTCTTGATATAAGCGACTATTGGATCTCTTAAAGTTGGGTTCATCTCATATGAAATAACTGCATGATTGGGTGGCGGAATAATAGGCTTAATCTGGTGTGCTTCTGAATACTGATAAATCTAATGACTATCATACCCACCATCCGCTAAAAGCTCATCAATATGTTCAGTCCCTCCTTGATGTAATAAAGAATCAACAAGAGCTCTGTCATAAGTTAAATGGTCAGTCATCTCTTTTGCTATAATCTCACCCTTATCATTAATGCCAATATGAAGCTTCCTCCATACTTTCCGTTGATATTGTTTTCCATACTTAGTCTCTAGCCATTCTCTCTCCCCAAAGACCTTCAGTCCTGAAGAATCGATAATCACATGGCTTGGTTTTTTTAAACAAGCAAGGGATAAACGAGATAAGGGCTCAGTTGCTATTTTTGATAAACGGCTAAAATCAGGCACAGGTAAAGTCTTTCCCATCAATTTTAGTAAAGAGTCAACAAAACCTATGAGCTGTCTTAAGGCCAATTTAAAAATATGTCGTAAGGTGAGTATCAAGGTAATACACGTTTTAGAATAAGTAAAAGGACGTCCTCGCTGAGGAGTATCAGCAGAAGTTGCAAACCATCCCTTCTCAAAATCATCACTAAACCAAAATGTTAAGGAACCTCTTGTTCTAAGAGCTTTATTTTACTCCCGCCAGTTCGTAACCTTGTACTTCTTCTTTTTGCTCATAGAATTCTTAATCATCACTCCCTCAATAATGATCTAAAACTTACTCAAATAATATTTGAATCAGAATTAAGCAACAACGCCAGTTTTTTTATACTTTCTCTAATTCTAACTTTCTTAATAATAGGTATCTATAAATACTTGCTTTTGACTTTGCCCGCTATAATGACTCATTTTTTAGGTTACCCTGATTTAGGCGAAAGATAAATGTTATCATAGATCTAACATAGAGTAGGAGAAACTATTTTGCTTCTTATGTAAACTTGAGTCCATTTGAGAAGATTTGGATTATAAGGAAAAACAAACTTATCACGTGCTGTTGCTAAAACTTTGGGCATATTACCTGGATAAATAATATAATTATATTCACATTTTGGCCACATTAGCATCATGATTGCACATTCTTCAGTAAGATAGTTAAAACAGTATTCTTCTAATTTTTCTCTGTTTACACCTGTTGAACGACGTTCATATCTTCTAACAAATTCCTCAATGGTTACATGCATTGAACTTTTAAAAATTTCATCATTTTGATAAGCATGCACAATTTTATCTTTACAATGTAAAAAGTCTTTACTTTTAAGATATTTATCCCAAAAAAATATTTCGTTTGGTACGTTGAGTAGCATTAAATGTTTCTTATTTCTTTTTACCCATTGTTTTCCCTCTATCATGGATTTAGTATAAGCTTCTTCAGGCGAAGATAACTCACTCATTTGTATAGTATGCCTTTGTAAAGTGTCACATACTGCCACATCACATGACTGAAAATTGTCGTTTATTAGCTTTATAGTGGCTTCTAATCTTGCGCCTTCATGATTAGCTTGCCCTACGCTAATTAACAGTACAGCTTTAGAATGCGGAAAATTACTTTTTTCTTCCGTTTGATACAAAAATGTTGCCTTTGCCTTCTTGTATAAGTTTAAGTTTTCTAATTGCATCTAAACTTGCTTTTTATTGTAAAGATATGCCAAATCATATCTAGAATGAACGAAAAGACAACTGTGTTGTTTGCCTTATTTGAATTGCTGAAAGAGTAATGCTTCAATATACGGAGCAAGGTCAATATTTTATTTACAGAATAATATAGATAAATTAGAATTTAAGAAAAATTACTGATAACTCATTTGGTATAATTTTTCCATTAATGATCTTAATATAAGGAAAATGGATTGAATCTTTTAGAGAAACTAAATTATTCTGCTTATGAATATTATATGGCGAATCTCCCAAATTTTCTTCAGATATGTCACCCTTTGTTTGACTTGGGAGTTAAATGTTTTTGTTATGTTAAAATATTTGAAGATGGGTCTTACCTGTCTTTCTCCAATAATAAAGAATTTACAAAGGAATACTTTTTTAATGTAAAAAGCCAAGGAAATACTTTTACCTCTGATATAGAATCTACCTCTCAAGAGCAGGAGCTAAATGTTATTTATCCCTCAAATATTTCTTTATATGATAAAAACAAAGACTCTCTTGCACATTTAGCTTTTGCTCATGATATTTGGCATCATTATGGTATTTATAAGAATAAATTAAATTTTGTTGAGTTATACAGTTTTTCTATGAATGTAAAAGATGAGTATGCCCCTCAGTTTTATCTTCAAAATTTATATTTATTAAAGCATTTTTGTCGCTTTTTTAATGAACGATCTGCAGATCTAATTAACGCTGATGACCGAAAAAAACGAGCATATTTTCAGCAACAATTTAATCTCACTAATATTTCAGATGAGGATAAATGGGCACAAAAAGCAGAACAATTTTTATTAAGGACACAGTTACAACGTCTTACTGTTCAAGGAACAGATAAGGAAGTATTGTTATCAAAAAGAGAAACAGAATGTCTCCATTACTTAGCTCTTGGAAAAAGTGTTAAAGAAATTGCGCGAAGCCTATCATTATCTCCTCGTACAATTGAATTTTACTTAAAAAATATCAAAAATAAAACTGGGCATGTTAATAAAACCCAAGTTATTTCAGCTTATTTAAAACTTCAACCTGCTATAAACTGTTTACAAACAAATAAAATATTAATTCCATAATATATGCATTTTTTGATCTCTTAAAATTTCCTTAAAAAATAACTTAAAGGTAATTTATTAGAATATCTTTTAGTCTCATTAATAACTATACCGTGATCTAACAGTATTTCAGATCATTTAAATATTTTTTATAATTCAAGTAAGTAACTTACATAACAACAATATTATTTTGATAATAAAGGGTTACCCATTCATTAATATATTTGAAAAGGAGATGAAAAATGTTCAGGAATTTTGCTAAATCCTTAAAGGTTTACAGCACAATTATTGGCCTGCTTGCGTTTACACCTTTATGGGCAAGTCCTAATGACGAAGAAAGACGACCTATAAACCAAAAACCAACAGATAGAACAAGTGAAGGGTTGGAGAATTTAAATGACGCGTATGATTGGAATAATGGTTACTCAATAACACGTAGCTATTTAGATAAATTAAAAGAATTAACTCATTCTGTAAATGACTTTCTTAGTAATTATCGTCTCATGTGGTACATGGGATTCGCCGGTACGGGTTGTGGATTACTAGTGAGTAATGCTTTTGATATTGAATCTCAGGAAATGTATACACCCTGGGTTTTAGGTGGGCTTGCTGTAGGGTTAACTGCTGGAGCAACGACAAAGTATTTTATTAATAAAAACTGTCCAGGAGCCGATAATATATTAAAAAAGCGTGGACCTAATATTGCCGCTGGTCTTTCAAGCTTTATTCCTTGGATTATATTTGGAGCAACTCAGAAGCATATAACTCAATAATTCTTGATGGATTAAATTATTTTAAAGAAATTCATTAAATAAATTTAATAAGATATTTCAAAAAGGAAAAAGAAATGAAAAAAATCATTAATTTAAAAAGTAAGAACTTTAGATCAATTATTTATGTTTCAATAATATTCATGTCAACAACTTTTCAAGTATTTAGTTCTTATGACTTGGATGAGGTAAATGGTGTAAATTTAAATGCAAAAATTACCAATACTGATTTCGTGAGACAAGCTGAAGAAAAACATGCCTCGATAAAAGCCAAAAGAGACAAATTAGAGGAAACGTATATAGGTTTGGAACAATTAACACGTGAGCCCGGACTAGAATATTTAGCTCCCGTCGTAATAAAAGATTTGAAACCCGAGTATGTAAAGCTAGCCTCAAGTAACTTTATTAGAGAAAATATTAATGTTTCATCAAAAGAAGTCAAAAAAATTAAGGAAGGCTATAAAGAAAGTTTATCAAGTAAGAATGAAGAAAAACTTAACATATTGAGCCCTACACGACATGCTCATTGGCCAGGATCTAAAGAAAGAAAAGATAAAATTAGTGAATTACAAAATGATAATATCTTTGTACAACACAGATTAACTAATTCTTCGAATTTACAAAGAATGGAAACTCAGGAAAAAGATGTTGAATCTTTTTTAAAAAATTTTCCAGCCAAAACAGCTCCATTACAAAACCAAGTAAATCAAAATATAATTAATAAGCAACAAAAAGAAATTAATGAGATGAAAGGTCAAATAATAGCTCGAGATGAAAAAATTGATAATCAAGATCAAACAATTAATAGGCTAGAAGATAAAATAGTAGCTCGAGATGAAAAAATTGATAATCAAGAAAAAGAAATTAAGGAAGTGAGAAAGCTACTTCATTTCCTAATGCAGACTAATAACACAAATGTTAGCGATAATTTTATATGTCCATTAACCCTTGAATTATACCAAGATCCTGTTATTACAAGATGTGGGCATACTTTTGAGCATCTCCCCCTCATTGAATGGTTAAGTAAACATCCAAATTGCCCAACATGCCGTGAAGATGTAAATAGGAATGATTTATCACTTAATAGAATTCTAAAAGATGCAATCCAAGGCTTAGGAAATAAACCTAAAAAGCAAATGAATAATTTTAGTTTGATAGAAATTAAAGAAGAAAAAAAGGACGCTCAACAAGAATAATCTAATAGCATATAATTATTAATTTAGTAGGCTCCATTGATTTTAATTTGGAGCCTAATAATTAACAATCTTACCTACTTTTGGCCATCTTTAAACTCTACCCTATTATATAAGATCGATAACCTTCCTTTTTGCTTCGGTATTACCTTCAATATATCGCTGTGTCATCTGTAAGGAAGTATGCCCTGCAAGCTGCTGGACATCCCTGAGGGAGCCCCCTACTTCAATAATGCGACGTGCCGCATTGGTGATAAAGGTTCTTCTCCCTGAATGGCTTGAGCATCCTTCAAGTCGAAGAATCTTAAACATATTCTTAAACCAATGAGAGATATTACATGGGAGCATTCTTTCTCCTCTCTCACTGGTGATAACATGATGATGTGATTCAGGAGAGACTAACTCATAGAGAGTTGTTAGAGCTCTCTTTAACTCTTTATTGAGAGGAATAATTCTTCCTGACTTTCCTTTACTTGATTGATGGGGAAGATGAAGTACCTCTCCTATTTCTCCTGAAGCATCTGTGACCATTGACCAAGTGATGAGGGAGATCTCTTTTGCCCGCAGTCCTGCTTTAAGAGAAAGAAGCACCATGACTTCATTCCTTTCAGGATAACGGGACAATTTTATCTGAGAAAGCACTTGAGTGATTTCACGTCCTGAGAGAACTTTTGCTTGTTTACCGATCACGGGACATATCTAACAATAAATAGTATTAGTAACACTATATTGTTTAGTTCAAGCTTGATGTCAAGGATAATCGTCCGCAAAAGGTTGTAAAATATGAAGTTAACAATAAATGTTCATTTATTGTTAGGTATATAACTATTAAATTATGGAACCATTAAGAATTATGGTTCATAAATATCTTTATGAAAAATGTTTTATATAATTCTTATTGAATCAAATGTTGGTTGATAACTATTTTGATATAAGTTATATATTTATCCATATGGATAATTCTCTAAATAGGTTACACTATGATACCAAGAGCACGAGTATATAAAGGCGGCAAAATTGTTATCCCTGCCTTCTTAAGGAAAAAGTTAAACCTTAAGGAAGGGGAAGAAGTCATCTTTGAGATTCAGGAAAACAGTTTAGTCATGACTTCTCTTAAACATACTCTTCATAAAGCAAGGCAAACAATTAAGCGTTACCATGTCACTGATCAAGATTCAGGTGAGCATTTAACTACAAATCAAGAAGAGGTAATCAATCATGAGTAACAATGTTATCCTCGATGCCTCCGCCCTCCTAGTCCTTCTTAAGAATGAACCAGGGGCTGACATGATTGAACCTCTCTTAGGACGCATTATAATGTCGAGTATTAGTGTTTCTGAAGTAGCTGCATCCTTACTTAACTCAGATATGACTTTGCAAGAATGCCAAGAGGCTATCTTGCCATTTATCTCAACAATTGTGCCTTTCAATGAAGAACAAGCCTTCCTAGCAGCAGAACTTGAAAAACAGATAAAGGATTATGATTTATCTTTAGCAGATAAAGCTTGTCTCGCGCTTGCTCAACAAATGAAACTGCCTCTCTATACTGCTAATAAAAATTGGGAAAAGCTACAATTAGAGATGATTAAAATCAAACTTCTTTTGCAATGAATTATGCTAAGTTCTAAGATTAGGATATTCATAACGAAGAGCTTCGATTATTTTTCTTAGCCCCAAGGTATAATTACGTAAATCTTGGACTTCATTTACTCTTAAATCATTAACTGAGGAAGAATTTTTAAGACAATCGCTAATCTGTCGAAGATGACTTTTTAATACTTTAAAACCATGAGGGCTGTCATAATCTTGATTAATTGCAGAACTTTGATTAGATTTGATCGCATCAAGTGCAATTTTCATATTATTAGAAAGATTTTTGTAATTATCATCAATAAAGAATTTCTCTTTATTAAGTATCTGAATTGATTCTTTGTTCTGCGTATAAAAATCAGTTAAAACACTAAAGATACGGGAAAAGTTTCTACCTTCAATTTCATCATCATATAATTTTAAACACTCATTACCACACCAACCTGAAATAGAAAAAGTTAATATAGTAACAATTAATAGACTTATTTTAAGAATTCTTGTCATCTGTGTCATTAGCTTTATCCTTTTCAGCCTTATAATATTTTAAGCTTATATTATTATTAATTTTTTTCTCTACAGCTATCAAGATAAAATTATGAATATTATTGTTATCATTTTTACTTACGTAAATGTGTGGTGAATCTTCACATTGTTTATATTCTTTTATATTTACTTGGTCAGCACGAGATAAATCAGCTCTATATACACTATTATTATATACTATTTGATCGTCATGTTCAGTTTCAAAATTATCATTTGTAATTTTTATAGTACCTAATACATTTGTACATAATATAGGGCAATGTGGTTTTGACATTTCTTTATAATAAAATGCTTTATCACCTTTTTCTTTAAATGTTAAAAAGTGATAATTACGCTTTGTAGTATCATATGTATTCCAAATATTGGTATTATGGGTTCTATATTCCATAACTAAATCATTTGAAGGATGGCCATGCATGCCTGCACCTGCTGAAATGGCCATAACATCAGGCTTAAAAAGATCTAACATTCTAAGGGATTTGTTTTCAATTGAACCATGGTGAGGCAGTACTAATAAAACAGTATATATTTCATTCTCATTACGCAAAGAAAGATCAAGGTGATGACGGTTATCTTGTTCATAAATCATTTGATTTCTAGAAAGCTGATAAATATCAACAAAGACATCCTCATGTGCATCGCCTGTGCAAATAAAGCTTTTCTTTAAAGAGGGCATTTTAAATGAAACAATTGCTGATTGATTATTAATTTCGCTTGAAAATTTATTGAGACTCCAAATATAAATATTTTTTAATGCTTCTTTATACTCAGGATCACTTGAAAGCATATAAATCATTTTCAATTCGTTATCAGAGTTAAGTTTACTAGAAATAATATCAGTTTTATGCTCAGAGTCGCTTGAAGAAGTAGAAATCTTTTCCAATTCTTTATTGGAGTTTTGTTCAGTAGAAATTGAGTCTACTTCTTGTAAATTAATTAGATTTAGTAAATCAAGTAATGAACCGTAAAGTGAGGTTGGTACTTCCTTAACTAGTTTTCGACTTTCATTACTCAACTGTAAAAGCTTCTTATGGTTTTCCTCATTAAAATCTTTTATAATTTTTTTAATGTCACTGTATTTGGAAAAATTCCAAAAATAAGGTAAACAAAATTCACTATCTTCCCTTTCTTTAAAAAATTTAAAAAGTTCTTGAATATCTTGTTTAAGCTCACCATTACCACTGTCAGATTCTTGTAAAAAATCACCGGACAATATGAATAAAGTTTTTATTCCATCTGGAATAGCAGAAGGAATTAAATTGAAATGGTCTTTATCAGGATGTGATAAAAATACGAATAAATATTTTATTTTATGTTCTTCAATTGTTTCACTTATTGTTTTTGTTACGTCTTTTAGTTTTACTTTATTTCCGTCATTAGTGCGTTTTCCTTGCGAACTAGCTTGAGAACCTGAAGTATCTTCAGAAGTTGAATCATCTTCAAATTCTATTGAATTATTGTTTAGTACAACAATTTTATTTTCACTCTCATTATTATTAGACAGAACAGATTTGGGTAGTGAAAAATTAATATTTGAATTATTTTCACTAAGAACTGGACGTTCAACTTCTTTATCATCATTTAGTTTTTTTGTAAGGATACTGCTAAATCCTGAATGAGATCGGGTTTGAAAAATTTTAGCATTCATTACTTGTGCAGAAGATCCACAATCATAAAGTACCCCAAAAGGTTCCTTCAAATTCTCTGTATAAACAGCAAGCTGTGAGTTTCCTTGCCCAACATTAAAAATATAAAATGTATCGTGAGAAATAGGTTTGAGAGATTTTGCATTATCTTTTGGATTTTGAGTTTCACTTATTGGTGAATTATTAGCTTCCACATTCTCAGACTTATCTTCTGTATTAAGCTTTTGCTTTTTTATATTTAATTGCGGTGAATCTGATCCACTTTCTCTTTGACGTTTAGTACCTCTATTATTTGACTCATTGCTTTCTATTAAATCTGAAGTTAATGCATAAGAAGGTGTAAAGATTTTTAGTATTGCTATAACACTCATTAAAGTCATTAAGTTTAAAATTTTATTGAAAAAGATAAAAGTTTTCATATGAAAAAATCCTTAATTTCAGAAAATGTTGCTTACTAGAATATTAATTCATTAACAAATTTTGTGATCAATTGTCAATTTATTTAAAGAAGAACTTTTAAAATTGTTCAAATTGGCACACAAAATGTTTCTATAATCATTACTTGTGCTTTGACTCATTATATATTTTTACCCTAGAAAATCGATCAAATAATAGCGTGGTTATAAATGATAAATTTTGCCACATAATATTACTAAGCATAGAATTTAAAATTTTTTAAGCTTCAATAAGGAATACCAAATTTTCTAATATAAACCACTGCTTCATGAGGACTCTGTGTAAAGCCATAAACGGGTTTGTTCGGGAGGGTACAGATATCCCGTTGATTAGACGCAATTATCCTACTTTAACACAAACGCATTTGCCGAATGAGTTCCACCTGTTAATGATGTTAGCAATAACAATACCCTCTCGTTTTTGAGAGTCAATCTTTTGGGTTTTAAATGTAGACCCAATACATCTTTTAATCCTTGAGATCTGTGCTTCTACCAAAGCTCTGACACCATAACCATACTTCTTATGAAAAGCGTAAACTGTTCCTTTGTCTTTAATGTACTGAACAATCTTATCATGCCATGTTGTTGTTTGATGGCCATGAACTACAGAATTTGGAGGAGGTGGAATGACAGGTATAATTCCCTTATTATGAAGCTCTTCAAATCCTTCTTTGCTGTAATAACCTCCATCTGCTATAACTTTGTCTACGGGTTGAGATTCATTTTCAGGAATCAAAGAACCCATTATCTCAAGATCAGAGGCTTCATAATCTGTAATCTCAAGAGCATGAGTATTCATCTCTGGATCAATCGATAAATGCATCTTGCGCCAAGGTTTCTGTTCACAAGGTTTACCATATTTTGTCTCATACCAGTGACTAGCCTTTCCAAAACGAAACCCTGTACTATCAAGAATTAATGTTATTGATTCTCCTTGTGATACCCTCTTAGCAAGCTTGTCACAAAACTGACGAACTTTTAGAGGTAAAATAGAAAATAGATCACTCAAATGTCCAAAACTTGGAACAAGAATATCAAGCCCTTTAGTTTGCCACAAATCCTCAAAATAGCCCGCTGTTTGACGCAATCCCCAACCAAAAAGACGATAAAAAGTATAAAACAGTTCAGTATAAGCAGCTTTAAAGGTTGGTTGTTGCCCTGAAAATCCAGTAATATAAGGATGTTCGTTAATAAACGCAGACTTCAGATCTCCGTGAGGAAAATATAAACTTAATTGTCCTCGCTTCTTAAGGCTTTTATTGTAGGCGCTCCAGTTGGTGACCTTATACCTTGGTTTCTTTCTGGGATTAAGACTTGGGTCTTTTAGCTTTTGCTTGAATGGCATCTCTTACGATCTATACTGTTTCTTCTAACTTAAACTTTAAGCAGTCAAAAGTTATATTGCAATACCCCCTCCCGAACAAACTCACTCGAAATTATCCTTAGAAACTTGTCGAATTTCTAGCGTCTAGCTTTCTTAAATTATTTCTGAAATTAACTTATTTAAATCAAGAATCTTGTTCATCTTCAATTTGTGAAGTGGACAATATGCTCACATTACTAATGTTTGTATTATTCTGTGTTAATACTTGGGTACTGGTATAACTACTACTTTGAAAGCTTGAAGAATAAGATTGAGACTGACCAGTAACAGAATTAGAAACACCTGAGCTTGAATTATTGCTGCTAGCTGAAGAAGAAGGAGCCTCTGACCTTGGTTTTATAATTCGCTTTACAATAACTTTGTATCCTTGCTCATGGAGCTTTTGAACAGCCGCTTTGAGGCTAACTCTACTAAAAAAAGGTAGATAATCGCTCAATTTATCCCTGTCATCCTGATGGAAGAAAGCGTAAGCTACAGTATATTCTTTAGGATCAAAGCTCAAAGGATTTAAAATTGAAGTAAAAACCTCTTGATCTTGTTCTATTTTCTTAGTTAGCGTTTGAAGCATTACATCATCTAATTGGATAAATTTACCCTTACGTAGAAGAGATATAAATTGTTTTCTAATCTTTTCATCTCGATCGGTCTCTTTAAAAGAAAGGTTCTTAGATAGCTTATTTAATTCTTTTCTTAGGCGTTCTAACTTAGAATCAGCGCTACCATTTTGTTTTTGTAAATCTCTTAAATAATCAAGCAATTCGAATCTTACATATTTATCTTTAGCTCGTTTCCTAAAATTACTCGATTTTATTGATTCAGCAGATACTAAACCTTGTGCATAAAGGTGACTAAAATTGGCTGATGATTTCCAATCTTTTACATGAATTAAGTGTTTGTCCTTGGTGAGTAAATCGCAGACTTCTATTCCATGCTCTGATCTTTCTTTGCCTTTCTTAGCGGCTGTTTTTGAGGAATTCCCTTTGACAGTGCGTGTATCCATTAATAAGAGTTCACCTTTAGAATCTTTTGCGACCCTCTTATTGTAGAGGCCTTCAGTATAATTTTTTG
>MKUV01000058.1 GCA_001898725.1 Caedibacter sp. 37-49 | reverse complement strand
CATATCATGATACAAATATCAAGAAAAATCATCCTGAAAGCGCATTATTTAATCATTTAAAATCAGTTACTTATATTAATATTTTGCATTGAAAAATTCTTTTTTAATCTTTTAAGAATAGGAATCAATTTACCTGATATCACTGTCGTCTTTTTATATGGTTTTTTCTAATAAAAAGCTTTGACTTTCTGACATGCCTAACTTATTTTTTCGTTATCTATAAGCGAATAAATGAATAAAATAATGATAAAAATAAACTATGCCCGCTTCTTCCTTATCATTTTTATGATATCAAATTCTTCTATATGTCTGGGAAGTGATCAAGCAGAGGAGCTTTTACTTGGCTTAAAAAGAGCCCGATCTCATTCCTTTAATGATTCACCAAACAATGACATGGCACCTTTATCAAAAAAACGTAAACTTAATCCCAGGAAGGGGCCGGTTAAATCATTAAGTTCCTTTTCAAAAAGGAAAGATACCGATCTTGTATTAGGGATTGCATCTTATATAAGAATTGTAGACACCTTGGCTTTTACATTTACTTGTCGTACATATGCCGCCTCTTTACAGGAAAATCGTCTTTGGCAAAAGTTTGTTCAACGTATTCCAGGCCATCATGCCTTTTTAGGCGAGAAGAGTAACAACTCTGAAAAAGGATTTTATAAAAATCTATTTAAAAAATTAATGAAGCCTTCTTTTCATCCTCTTAGAGCTAACAGTAAAGACGTTTGTAGTGAAGTTTATGCACTTAGCAACCAAGGTAGCATTTTTTGGGGAGATATTACAACCTCGACTTTTACTGATTATACTGATGAAGATGTATCTGAGGAAAATGAAGAAAGCGAAGATTTTGAACAATCAAACAGTATGGGATTAGATTCAGAAGATACATGTGATAGTACAAGCTTATCTCAAAATAATGAGACATTTGACAAAGCAACTTATTGGCATGAAGGCAAACCCAGATTTGTTCCAACTTCACAAGATGTTCATGAAAGCAACATTTTAGGGGCCAACCATAACAGTCATATCCTTGTAGGGTCTTATTGTAATAATGATTCAACAAGTTCAACAAAAGCAGCTATTTGGGCACGTACTCCTTTAGGGCATTATCAAATGATTTCCTTGCCTGACAATGAAGCCGGAGAAAGTATTGCAAAAACGGTCAATAAAAATGGAAGAAAATTTGCAGGTGTTCTTTATAACCCCTTTTCCCAAGCTGTCGTCTGGGAAGACAATGAATTATCCTATCTTGAGGTACCTGCAACGACACTTTTAAGTTTCGCAACAAGCATGGATGCAAGCGGTGATAGAATTGTAGGTTATATTGAAACTTGCGAAAAAAAGAAATTTCCAATGTTATGGATTGGGAAGCAAGCGATCTCCCTTCCTCCTCATCCTTTTGCAAACGGTGATTTGGTCGCCCGTGTCATTAGCGGTGATGGAACTACCATCGCTGGTTATGCACAATTAGTAAACACTGACCAAGATGTTATTACTGAATTGCCAACAGTTTGGACTTTAAGTGAGGACTATAATCCAGGCCTACCAACTCCAAAATTTGGTTATATTGAAGTTAAAAGCCAAATTGAAGTTGAAAGCCTATCAGAACCCTGTGGGTATGTCATCCAGAATATTCCTCAAGCTATTAATTACAAAGGTAATAGAATCGTTGGGACTAGCCGAATTTCTTCTTCAAAACTATCTCTTATTATTTTTAAAGACCAAACCACTCTTAAAAGCAGCGAACAAGCTGTGATCTGGATTAAAAATATTACTCCTTATACGCGCTCTTTCTTACTTCATCGGCTCTTAGGGAAAGCAGTTCCTAAAAATTTTATTTTAACAGAAGCGACATGTATAGACGAAACAGGCACAATTATTGGAGGGAATGGTTACCCTTCTGCTTGGTGGGCTTACCTTCCTGATATGCAAGCTTTGGAAGCTGAAGGAATTTTAATTCAAAATATTTTTCCTTCTTCGTAATCAAAAGGAAATAATGCTTCCCTTAATAACAATCATTAAGAATTAAGCTGTAAAATTAGGATGAAATATATTCAAATAAATTCTCATATTGTATTGAAAGAAATTGAAAAAAATAGTATTTTTATTTCTTACTGCCTTAATTTTTATGCAAAATGTTTCGATTTGCTGGGGAACAAATTCTTTACTATGTAATGACGAAGACTCAGCCTCTTCTACAAGACAACAAAATCAAAAATTTGTCCCTATTACACTACTTCCTACTGATACATGGAATATCATTCTTGAGTACACAAATTATGATGATAGATGGCCCAATTTAATGTGCCTGGTTAATAAAGAAATAAGACCAAAATTTAAACCAATTAGTAGAACCCTTTATCTTACTAAATAGTTGAAAATACTACACCTTCGAGAACTTTAAAAACACCGGAAAAGCAGATTAAATTTTTTATTGAGATTTCACCCGTTATTCTTATCCCGTCAATGTTTATGGTTTTTTTGGGGGTGATAACTTATTACTTAATCTAGGTTTAATTTACCAGCTATCATTCTCCCCTAACCTGACTCAAAATTGTTTTCATTTTCCTTTATTTACGAAACAAAATTAAGCAATCCCTGTTGACATTTTAAGCCTTTCAGCGTCACATACAGGCTTATTGCTTTAATTAGATCTGTCTTAAACCAATGATAACAATAAAAATTCGTCCGTTTTTTATCTCATTATTCCTGTTAATTATTTTCTTTCAGAAGACTTATTCCTCAGATATGGAATTTTTCAATCAAGAATCGAATAAGGGTCATTTGCAAGGTTTTCCTAAAGAACTTATAAAGCTTATAACAAACAATATGCCTTTCTTGAGCATTGTAAAAGTTAGTACTGCAAGTAAAACATGCTTCAGAATCTTTGATCCAGAAATTAATTGGAAAAATATAGTCCAAGCGATTCCAGGATATGAACGGTACAAGGATCTTAATATGTCCGCTAAGGAAGTGTTTATTGCCCTCATGAAACCAGGATTTCACATTTCAAAAAGCGGAAAGAGAAAAGAGCTTCCAGCGCACTATCTTGCCTCCTTACGATTGTGGAGCACAATATATACAGAAGAGATTGTCGACGAAGTTATTATTAAAGACGAGCTTAGCCATCAGGGTCCATTCACAATCTCAGTGACAACTTTTAATCAAATTCCATGTCATCAAATTATTGCAGGAAAAATTCATTTTAAAGATAAAAATCTTGCTTTTCTCTATCTCGAAAATCACAAAGTTGAATTATGGGAAAATATTCTTTTGCAAGCTAAAATCTTGCCACCTACCTATGTGTTTCAAGAAATTTTAACCATTAGTGAGGATGGAAATACTTTTGCTGGTATTGGCTCTAACTCTACTGAATGGGTAGTTTATTTCCCTGATCCCAAAAGTTTTCAACCCTATGGAATTGACGTCTTTGATTATCGTCAACTTTTAATAAATCCTGGGGCTTCTATATCTTCAATCCCACCTGAGGAGCTGCAGCCAAATCAATTTGTTTTGGGGCAGACCAAACATAAGGAATTGTCACATGAATATCATGCGTTGCTGTCCCAAGAGCTTGAAGATCTGCTAGAATAATACGGATATCTGTTTGGTTCTCTTTTAAAACACTTTTTATGTTATGACGTTTGGGATATTGAGCCTCTTGCAATGCTTGATTTTGATCTTCAGCTCCATTGTATACAACAATATCTTCGACAATATCTTGGGCTCTTAAAGTTTCTGGATAAAGATACCCGCGAGGCGGCAATTGATCTCCCCATCCTTCATACACAAAACCTGAAGGCGATGCTTGCTGTTCTTTAGGCTCTAGGTGATATAAACCTGACTCAGTATAGTCACTTTCAGCATATTGAAGCAGCGGCTTAAAAAGGACATCTGATTGCTCACTTGGCTCTCCCACAGAAACCCCCAAGGTAATTTGAGCCCATCTTCGTCCAGTTTTCCCTTCAACTTTCAAGCAATAACGGATGACTTTTCCTTGAACTTTACCTCCTGGAAGCCGATGATCTTCAATCTCGACTGTATGATCGCAAGTCACCTTCCATAAAGCTTCTAGCGGTGCTTCAATCTTTAAAGTGATGGCACGCGCGGTTGCTGCTAAATGTGCGCGAGCAATTTCAAGCGCATGCTCAAAAGTCTGACGCCCTCGATCAGTTAGAAAGAAACTGCCGCGTTTTTTATCAAGAGGAACATCTGGCCGCTTTCCCAGGAATCGCCAATCTGCTTGATCCTCAAAAAAGGATAACTTTGAGTGATGCGCTCGTACGCATTGATAAACATTGCCATTTTCGACGACACGATAGCCGCGGCTATAAATCCAATCAGGTTTCCAAGGATATAAATCTTCAGCCAGAATAAGGTTTTGCAAATGAAGATGTAGCTTCCTTGTTTGCGAGGCTTCATACCCAACTGTTTGCGTTGTCTGCGTAAGCTTAAAATGGAGATTTTCACGGCGGCGTTGACGATACTTCCAACCCACAACCAATTTTGGTCGATACCATGACCGTTTGAGTCGTTTAAGTTGAGGTTTCTTGCTCGTATTTAAAGGATCATATGGTGACATCCAAAAAGGTTTAGAACGTGCGGGATAAAGATTCAATGCGCCTGTATACTTTGGCGTAATTTCTCGGAGCTTACTATAAGCTACCCAATAACCTGAACGCCCCAATTGCTGCCCTTCTCGCCACCATCCTTTTTCAAGATTTTCTCCTGTTAAAGTATTGACAAGACCTTCTGGAAATTTAGCCCGCAGGAGACGCGAAATATCTGTTCTTCCTTCATAACACTGAATCCAGTCTGCTGTAAGTGTCATATCAATCGCCGCTAGAGGTGTTGCTGCCTGAGAAATTTTCAAGCTATCCCGAAAGAAATTCCCTTCTAAGTTAAGATGCTCACGTCCTTCAAAATAATCCGATAAGACGACCTTTCCATTCGTTCGTGACCAACAATAGAGAGCTGCTCTCGATTCAAGGCTTTCAAAAGGATTCTCTTGTTTTTCTGTTGACACAAAAAGAGGATCCCAAAAAGGCGTACTTTTTAAAGTCTGGTGAAGATCTTTCAGCTTATTTCTTGCATCAGTCGGTTCAGCAATAAACAAGATTTTCAATGTTTGTCCCTCAATCTGTTCAGGAACACCAAGAACACGACCACGGAATAAAAGGTCAACACCTTGTCCTCGATCACCCGCAATAAAAGCCCATTGCGCGCGCTTGGGATGTAAGAGACCACAGTGAGGATTTACAATTTGAACACAAGCGATAGGATATTTTGCTTCTTCTCCAAGAATTTCCAAGCTGAATAAATGCTCATCCATACGCGCATGAAGATGCGGGGAAAATTCTTCTTTTTCTGAACACCATGCAAAATAAAACTTCATTTTTACCTCTTTTTAAACCTTACTTTTTTGGACAATAACTTCTTCAGTAATCAACATTTCTACCTTCAACCTCTGTCATTCTTGGGTGTGTCCCGAAAATCTCAAGCGACATAAAGATCTTGCTTGTCACCTCTCAACTCTCGTCAGCGAGCCTTTTTGTTTCTAACCTTCGTCGTCCTCAATATTGTGCCTCTTCTCAGCAGGCATCATTCTTGCCAATGAACACTCTTGTTCCCAACCTTTGGTCATGCTTAGGCCTTTTGCTCCCTACTCACCCCCTCAGGTTGCCTGGGATCCTCGGCACAAGCCCGAGGATGACGAAGGGAGATATACTTTTCTCTCTTGTCGCTCATTACCATTCCCCACCTTTCAACGCTTCTTGGATCCCCGCCTTCGCGGGGATGACAAGAAAGAGACGAGGATGACAACGGAAAAGTTTCCAATTCCTTTTCAGGCTATCCCATTGTGCCTTTCACGCACACTAGAGAGATCGGAATATCCTGCTTCTCCTGTGTCATTCCCGCGAAGGCGGGAATCCATCTACAACAGCGAAAAACTTCTCCAAGTTCCGCACACCGTTGCCTCTAAACCTT
>MKUV01000057.1 GCA_001898725.1 Caedibacter sp. 37-49 | reverse complement strand
ATTGCTAATAACGTCATTGATGCTTCACGTATTGAAGCTAATGCTTTAAAACTTTCAAACGTCAAGTTTAGCCCTCTAACTCTTCTTGATAAGGTTGGGCAATTGCTAAATCTTGAAGCCCAGAAAAAGGGATTAGAGCTTCAATGGAAAACATCCAGCCATGTTCCTCATATTCTTTTAGGAGATGAGCAACGATTACAACAAATTCTCCTTAATCTCGGAATAAATGCAATTAAGTTCACGTCTCAAGGAAAAGTAAAAATCAAATTAGAGGGTCGCATTGATCCTCATAACTCAAACTTATTTTTTCTGACTGGTAAGGTCAAAGATACAGGGATTGGTATTGATCAAAAAACCCTGCCACTTCTTTTTCAACCTTTTTCTCAAGCAGATAACCAATTCATGAGGCAATATGGCGGAGCAGGATTGGGATTGTATATAACAAAGCAACTTTGTGAAAAAATGGATGGAACTATTCAAGTCATAAGCAATGTTGGTTTTGGCTCTTTGTTCTGTTTTACCATTCCTTTAACAGTTCCTAACCTTCCTTCTTTGGTTGCAAAAAGTGAAGCCTCTCAGCTTAATGTTCCCTTCCCTCCTCTTAAAATCCTTGTTGCTGAAGATAATGCAATGAGCCAGAAACTTATTCGCATTATGCTTGAAAAAATGAAGTGTGAGGTTGATATTGCTTCCAATGGACAAGAAGCGCTTAACGCAGCCCTACAAAAGACTTATCAAGTTATTTTAATGGATGGAGAGATGCCTGTTATGGATGGACTTGAAGCAACTAGGCAGATTCGACTTCACTCACAGCTTAAGAATATTCCTATTATTGCCATTAGCGCTCATGTACTCCCGGAACATCAAGAAAGATTCATAGAAGCAGGAATGAATGGTTATATTGCAAAGCCTATAACACAAAAAAGCTTAACCCAAGAAATCCTTAAGTGCTTACATTCACAAGAAGAATAAAAGTAATTTTTTATTATAGAAAACATATTTTTAGTGTTTATGCTGAAATAGGTAAGCTTAAAACTTTAAAAACTGAGATTAACTTTCTACAATATAGTTTTAAATTTTAATCAGTTAGCTGTATTGCTTTCATGGTCAACAAATATAGTTTTTAAAGTGACATATAAAAAACATACTATTTATCATGCAATAATTTTTCTTGTTTCATTTATTGAAACAATTCTTGGTCAAACAATACCTAAAGACACTCTCTTAACAGTTGCAACAAGCATCAGTGAGGATGGCACAATTCTTGTTGGAGATGTACTTAAAGGTGCCATATGGTATATTTATATACCTCGCTTAGATATTCTAAAACGAGAAGGATTAAACAAGAATACTGTTTAAAGTAATTTACCATAATAAGACGTTATTTTGCTCTTGAAGCTTACTGTTTATAAAGTAATTTCTTAAAATAATCCCTTGTTGTAATTTAATGAATATGACATATAGTCTTCTAGCTTGACAAGATAAGAGGTATTTTAAATTATTACTTTTTTTAGTAATTTAACCTTTCTTTTAAGGGAACTCAATACAATGGCTTTTAAGAAAAATGGTTTCACCTTATTAAGTACTTATTTTTTTATAAATAGTCTATTTTTTACTAATGCCTATGCAACTGATGCGCATTCATTTGATGCTTATTCAACTGATTCATCATCTCCACTTGAGAATCAACAACAAAATTATAGTTCAACTAATTCACCATTAATTAAAAAAGATATATTGTTCCAACCGACATATGAGTATTTCCAGAATAAAATTAAAGCTGGGTGTTTGCCATTTTCTGCTTATGACATAAATCTTTTACAAAGCTCGCCTCTTGCGGAATGGCAGATTTATTTCCAAGAATTTGATGAAACCTTTATAGCAATGTGCTTATTCAAAGCTTATTACGATAAAAAATGGACATTACCGCAGAGTATTAAAGATTCTATTTCAAAGTACGCAACAGATAAAAAGCGAGTTGAAGCTCAATATGCTTTAGGGCTAATGTGTGATCTTGGAGTAGGAGAGCCTCAGAATGACCTTGCTGCTTATTGTTGGTACAAATATGCAGCTGATAGAGGCCATGCTGGAGCTGAAAATGCTATAGGAGACTTCTATTTTCAAGGGAGAGGTGTTGAACAAAACAAAACGCAAGCGCAATTCTGGTATATTCGTGCAGCCCGCAAAGGTTATGCTTCTGCATATTTTAACTTAGCTCTTTTATCTTATAGTAAAGAATTTGGAGCCCCTGATTATACTCATGCCTTCAATTGGTTTAAAATGGCTGCTGAGAAAGGAGTAATAAAAGCTCAATATAATCTTGCTGTAATGTTTTATTATGGAATAGGATGTTATCCTAATGAAGAGCAAACTATCTTTTGGTATAAGCGCGCAGCTGCTCAAGGTCTTATAGAAGCTCAATATGAACTGGGATATTTAAGGTATGAAGGACCATCTCATTTACAAAACGATGAAGAAGCTTTTTATTATCTCAAGCTTGCAGCAGATCAAAATCATTTAGAGGCAAATTATTACTTAGGGCTCATGTATTTTCATGGAAAAGGTATCCTTCAAGATTATCCTCAAGCTTTGAATTATTTCCTTAAGGCAGCACAGCGAGGACACATACAGTCACAATATCAAATTGGTCTCATGCATGAAGAAGGAATAGGAATACTTCAAGATTATTCTCAAGCATCTGCTTGGTATATGCTAGCTGCTAATAAGAATCATAAGGAAGCACAGCATCGTATAGGCATTCTTTGTGCAGAGGGTAAAGGTGTTATACAAAACTACAGCCAGGCCTTTTATTGGCTCATGTCTTCAGCATTACAAGATTATGTTCCAGCTTGTTATTGTTTAGGGATTATGTATCATCAAGGCTTAGGTGTTAGGGTCGATTACAATCAAGCTTCATATTGGTACACCTTGGCCGCAGAAAAAGGTCATATTGAAGCTCAGTATAACTTAGCTCTAGTTTATGCAGATCCAAGCAATCCCTCTCAAGATTACCTTCAAGCTTTCTATTGGCATTTACAAGCAGCTCACCAAGGCCATATGAGGGCATGCTATAATGTTGGCATGTGTTTCCATAAAGGATTAGGCTTTCCTAAGGATCAAACAGCTGCTCTTTATTGGTATACTTTAGCTGCAGAGAGAGGATATAGCCGCGCTCAATGTAATCTAGCGCTAATCTACCTTGATGGAGGTATAAAGTATCTTAACTATGATCAAGGGATAAGATGGCTTCTCATAGCAGCGAAGAATGGCTATGCTCCCGCCCAAGAAAAATTAAAAAATTTATTGCATTTAAAGGAGAAGGTTCAAGCCGTCCAACAAGAAGAAGAGGATCTTTTACCTTCTAATGCTAACTTTGAAGATTTTAATAAAACATGTGAAATTTTAAAGCAAACTGTTGAAAACCTATACCTTAAATATAAAGAAGAAGTGGAAACTAACGAGCTTAAAGAACCATTTTCAATTCCATTTCTTTATTATCACTCTCGTAATCTTACTAATTTAGCAGAGAGAGCTTTATCCATTATAAATCTTCTGGCAACTAAAGCTTACTTTATAGATAGCGTTGATTTAGCTGATTGTTTTTATTCAATGCATTCTCAAAGAAAAGAACATTATTATGAAAGCTACAGCTTTCAAAACAACACTTATCTATGCTTAGGAAAAGAAGCTGTTAAAGAAGGAGAGCAGCTTATACCTTTTCTAAAAGGACAAGATAAAGTTTATGAAGCTGCTTTAATATCCATTAACATTCTAGAAGAGATTTATAAAAATAAGGATAAAACCCTCATTGGAAAAGCTATTAACCTTCGACACTTGGCAAGCCAGGGAATAGCAATTGATCAGACTGAATTTACAAAAGTGTTAGAAAGTGTTCAAAAGACGGGCCTTATATTGAGCCATCCTGAAGGAGAGAGTATATTTTTCCAAAGCATAGAAGATAAAGAGCAGTATTTAACAGAACTTGAGGAGCTTAAGAATCTTCCAAAGCGTGTCACACAGCTCTTTATAAAGGGTACACAGCATCGAAATGCTCTTTTCAAGGAAGAGTATCTTTTTCTTTTTTAATAATAAAATATCATAATTAATGCTTTTAAATCTTTAGCAGATTCCCATATTGAAAATTTAAAAAGTATTGCGCAAAAATTAAACGCACTTCTTGTGCCTGGAGTAAGAGATCCATGCTTCTCTTCCCTTTCCCTATAAGGATGAAGCTTGAAACAAACTTACCATAACTGGTTATGCTTATCAGTTTTGCAAACTTATAACTTATTAGACTTCTTCATCACTATCATAACTTAAAGAACTGTCCCGACTGTAGTATTGATCATTTTTTATTGTTGAATTAGAAAGTTCTTGAAAAGGTAAGGTAAGAGGATTAGTAGAAACTTTTTCCTGAATCTGAAAGGTATTTTCTATTGTTTTTACAATACTTAAGAACTTTTGAGGAGAAAGACGTACCCCAAAATTACTTTTATTGTCTCCACTTTTAGCGAAAGTATGAAGTCCTATGATATAGGGGTGTTTCCATTTATTGATACAAATCCCACTCCCAGTCTGAGCAGCCTCTAGCTCTTTATCATATTCAAAGCGTTCGGGCTCAATATGTTTAATCTTACAATCTTGAGAGAGCATTTCTTTAGGGCCATTATGCAGGCGATAGCCTGTAATGGTAACTTTTCTATGTTTAAGCTTTTGATCAGGTAATGATAGAAGGCCTACCCATCCTATTTGATTGCCAATAGAACTTGGCAAAACTAATAATGCAATATCGTTATTTGAATCATTTTCATTAATCCAAGAAGGAAAAATATACGCTTTTGTAACGCGAATTTTCTCAAAAGAGACTAATTCCCTATTGAAAATAGGCAAAGCGTCTATTTTGTACGCCCAGGACGTATCTTTATCATAGACATTGTGGCCTGTTGTTAAGATATGGTGAGGGCCTACCATCACACCCGTACCAATGGAGCGCCCAGAAGAAGATTTTATACTTAGACATACATAGAATGAGTGCGGCCATTTTGCTGCAGCTGAGTAATTTTCTGGGTTTAGAGTCAAAAGTTTTTTTGATTTTTTTAGTAATTCTGGTTCATTTGAGGAGGATGATTTATGCTCTTTATTATCTGATAAACAAGATGAATTTGGCTTTTGTGAAAGTGTATAAAGTTTATCATTTTTTTCAATATAGTGAAATTTACCAGCTCCATACTGTACATTATTGTTGAATTGATGTTCAATTAAATTATGAGTGTTTGAAGCTCTCACATTACAAGAAAGGCTAGAGCAAAGCATAACTATAAAGAAAAATCTCATTTATATTCTTTCCCTTTTAAATATTAAAGTTAACAAGGATGAGCATTGTTACATTAAATTAATATAAAGTGAGTATGTATGCAATTAATAGTAGTAGTTAAATTCTATCCTGTATCTCTTTAAAATAAACTAATGCTTCATACTAATGAGTATGCGTAAGGAAATATTTTCAACTTGCATTACTAGCTTTCCAAAATTCTCGAACAAATAATTAAACATAAACTGTTCTATCTAATGCATAATTATCTATAATGTTTTATACTATAATCCATACTCAACATTTAGGAAAAAACTATGACAGGCAAGTGTTTATTGTTATCAATCTTTATATTCTTTATGTATTTTAATGCTCTATATGCAAGCCATGAGTTAGTTAGAGTTGAAGAAAATCAATCATCACACTTAAGCTCAAGAGTTATTACTAATGAAATAACCGTTAACATTATGACTTATCTATCCATAGAAGATTTGGGTCGCGCTTGCCAAGTTTCTAAAGAATGGAATGCTTTAACCTTAGAGACTAAAATTTGGCAGGTTATACGTGATAAAATTCATGGCGACTATCTCTTTAATGAAGCAACGAAAGAAAATGCAAAGTTGCATTGGTTAAGAGTAATTGTAAATGCATCCTCTGATTTAGGTCAGATTGGTAGATGGAGTAATGGAATGGACTCGCCAGAGTAGAGTACAATATTCTGAGCAAAAAAAGGAGGAGTCCAACCATG
>MKUV01000056.1 GCA_001898725.1 Caedibacter sp. 37-49 | reverse complement strand
GCTCAGGGGTAGAGCACAACCTTGCCAAGGTTGGGGTCGAGGGTTCAAATCCCTTCGCCCGCTCCATTTCAAATTGTTCTTTAATTATAAATGATAATTATTAATATCTAATAATTATTTTCTAAATTTAATTTTCTAAAATAAGTTCAATATAAATCTATTGTATCAATAAGAATTTTTGTCATTCTATTCTATAGGAGTATTTTATGCTTAAATCTAAGCTGCTAATTCTATTTATAATTTCTTTAATTCCATGTTGTATTGAAGTTGATATCTCTGCCCCCAGTTTCCCAGAGATTGCTCGTTATTTTAATGTTTCAGAGGGAAAGGTGGAATTAACAATAGCTTATAATTTTTTTGGATTTTGGATCTCTTCCCTCATTTATGGTCCTTTGTCAGAATGTTATGGGCGAAGAAGAATAATGATCGTAGGAAACACTCTTCTCTTGGTGGGTGCCTTTGGGTGTGGAATGGCATCTACAATGGATCAACTTTTAGGATGGAGATTTATTCAAGGATTAGGTGCAAGTACTTCTGCTGTTCTTGTATTTGCAATGGTCGCAGACATTTATAAAGGTCAGGAAGCTGTTCGTATCATAAGTATTATGAATGCGACATTAACTTTAATACTTGCGATAGCCCCTGTTGTTGGGAGTGTAATTAATCAACTTTGTGGATGGCGCGGTAATTATTATGTTGTCTGGTGGATTACACTTATTTCTTGGGTTCTTTTATTTAAGCAGTTACCTGAGACAAAAAAGAATTTGCGTCGTTTTTTATTTAAAAAGATTTATCAAGACTACATGAAATTATTTAATAGTCTTGAATTTATGTTCTCTTCGCTTGTTCCCAGTTTGTTCTATGGATGTTATGTCGCTTTTATAACATCCGCCCCCTTTCTATATATGAAAACATTTAACCTTCCTATATTTACATATGCTTGTCATCAAGCCTTAATAATAGGCATTTTCTCAGGAGTAAGTTTATTTTCTACTCAATTTGTAAAACATTTTGGAAAAAAGCACTGTATAATATGGGGTGTCAGTATGGCAATTATCAGTATAAGCATACTCAATACTTGCAACCTATTTGAGTTAAATTATCCTTTATTAATAACAGGATGTATGGTTGTTTTTTGTATTGGATTTGCACTATGCTATCCTTTAATTTTCACTATATCGCTTGAATTATTTCCCACCATTAAGGGACCTGCGAGTTCTTTAACCATGGCTTTGAGAGCATTCATATGTGCTATGGTTGTGGGATTAACAAGCATTTTTTACAATGGAAATCCTTTTAGTTTATTTTTTATAATCTTGATGGTAACGATCGTTATATTTTTAATAACAAAATATTATCTGCTTAAGAAAGTATTTAATTTTCATGACAATAAAAAATAACCTTTTAGATTTCTGGAGTACGTTAGCAAGCAGCGAACAAGATTGGAAAATTCTTAAAAAAGATGATCTTACTTGCTTAAAACCCTCTATAAAATTTAAATATTTAAATCTTGCTTGGGGGATCAGAACTTTAGAAGCTTTAAAAGAAGCTCAAAACTTTTTCCAAAAAAACGATTTTATAATTTATTCTGAAGAAAATGTTCTTGATAATCATTTACTTAAAATGGATCAAGAAGTTGAGATGCAATTAAGTTTAGATGATTTTTCTGCGCAAGCTTTACAAAAAAATGTTAAAATCTCAAAAGTTAAAACAGAGGAAGATTTTGAGAAATTCATCAATATTTCAGCTCAAATCTTTCTGATTCCAAAAAGTGATTTTTACCAATTTCTATATCCTGCACGACATATAACACCTATGTTTTTGGCCTGGTGTGATGATAAACCAGTTGGAACTTCACAATTCTTCAAAGACATGTACCAGTTTGCAGGTTTGCAAACAATTGGCGTAATTGAAGAACTTCGTCGTCGAGGTATTGGTCGAGCTTTAACTGAAGCTTGCTTGGTAGAGGCAAAATTTCAAGGATGTATTGGGGCAGGATTATGCGCATCATAGGAGGGAGCAGAATTATATAAGACCATAAATTTCTCTTCTTATAAAAAATGGCAGTTAAAAGTTGTAAAAAACTAATTCAAGAAGTAGAGAAATTTTTTAACGATCTCTTATGACGTTTTCAAAAAGTTGATTTAAGATTGGGCGTTGTTGTTCAAGTTGAACTTTTTGAAAGAGCAAAAAATTCTATTTATAAAGTATGGATTGATTTTAGTGATGAAATAAAAACTAAAAAATGTCAGCTCAAAAATTTCTATTAAATTTAATAATCTTACCAACTATATGTATTGTGATCTCATTTTAAAAAAATTATAATTTTTTCACTGTTTTTAATTTATATTCTTAAGGAAGATAATGCTTTATTCTCGTATCATTAAGAGTTTTGTTGCGTTTTTTGCTTTCTATTCGCTGAGCTTTGCGCAAAATCCACAATTTCAATATTTGAACACATCAGATGGAATTCAGCTTAGAATTGCAAATTGGATGAATCCAAAACCCACTTTTTCTTCAAAGACGATTTTATTTTTAGAAGGTAGAGCCTCATTTATTGAGAAACATTATGAAACTGTTCAAGATCTCCTTAATCAAGGTCATGATGTTTGGGTGTTTGATTGGCGCGGGCATGGAGGATCGACGCATCTTTTAGATAATCCTCAAAAAATACACATTGATCAATATGAAACATATTTAAATGATCTTTATCAAATTGTTCATAAAATTGTGCTGTCAAAAGCACGATTTCCCTTAGTTGTGTTAGGGGTATCTTTTGGAGGACATATGGCCTTAAGGTATGCTGCCAAGTACGGAAAAGATTTAGACGGGATGATACTTGTTTCGCCGATGCTTGATATTTATACAACACCTTTCCCTTATGATTTTGCGCGAGCTTTAACACGTATAGCGTTATTTTTAGGATTAGATGAAACTTATGCCGCTGGTTATGGAGATTATGATCCTCTTAAAAGCAGTTTTGAAGACAACCTTAATACACAGGACCGTGTTCGGTATGAACGACAAAGGAAACTAAGTCTTAATAATATGCAACTTGTCACAGGTGGTCCTACGTACGCTTGGGTAAATGCAACGTTTAAATCGATTGATTATATTCAACAATCCGGTCTTCTGGAATCAATTAAGGTACCTACACTTCTTATAAGTGCAGGTCTTGATAAGGTCGTAAACAATTCAAAGGATAAGGAATTTTGTCGTAAAATGGTTAATTGCCAGCAAAAAACATATCTTAAGGCCTATCACAATATTCCAAATGAAAAGGATAGTGTTAGAAATCAGTTTTTAAATGATACAGAATATTTTTTGGTGAACTTAGGCTCTTTCTCAAAAATTAAATACTCAAAAAATTCTTCTTAGGGACTTTAAAAAGCTGCTGTAGTTGACTAAGTTATTCTATAAATTAACTTAAAAGTTCTGATGTTGCTTTTTTTATTCTTTCGCAAGCGATACGTAACTTGAGAAGATCCGTCGCATAAGACAACCGAAAATAAGGAGAAAGTCCGAAAGCCGTGCCAGGTACGACGGCAATCCCATAAGTTTCAAGTAAGTACTTAACAAAATCTTGATCAGAATTAATAATTTCTCCTTTTAAGGTGGATTTTCCTATCACACCTTGACATTGGACATAGATGTAAAAGGCGCCGTCTGGCAAAAAGCAAGAGAATTCTTTAATCTGGTTTAGCTCGTCAAAAACAGTATTTCTTCTTTCTAAAAGTGTTTTTTTCCAATTTTCAAGAAACGCTTGGGGGCCATTAAGAGCCGCAACAGCTGCGGCTTGAGAAACAGAACTAGGGCTGGATGTAGAATGAGACTGAATATCAGTCATAGCCTGAATTAACCATTGAGGTCCACCTGCATACCCTAAGCGCCATCCCGTCATACTATAGGACTTTGAGACACCGTTTAGAGTCAAAGTTCGAGATTTTAAATTAGGTTCTAAAGAAGCTATTGTATAAAAGGTATTAGAATTAAAACGAACATGTTCATAAATATCATCACTTAAAATTAAAACATGGGGATATTTAAGTAAGATTTTAGAAATTTCTTTAAGTTCTGCTTGAGTATAGATAGCGCCAGTAGGGTTTGAAGGGGAATTCAAAATTACCCACTTTGTATGAGCCGTAATATTTTTTTCGAGAGCTTGAGGGCTAAGTTTAAATTGCTCTTCTTGAGAACAATTTACAATAATAGCTTTTCCTTCTGCAAGGTAAACAATGTCAAGATAAGAAACCCAATAGGGTGCAGGTATAATTACTTCATCCCCTGGACTAATTGTTGCAAGAAATGCGTTAAAAATGGATTGTTTTACACCTGCAGAAACAACTATTTCATAGGGTTTATAATCGAGATTATTTTCCCGTCTAAACTTTTCGATGATAGCTTGTTTTAGAACAGGGGTGCCTCCTACAGCAGTATATTTTGTTTCTCCTAGCTTCATGGCTTCATGAGCAGCTTCACAAATCCAAGCTGGGGTGGGAAAGTCTAATTCACCGGTTGTTAAAGCAATAATATCATGACCTTGAGCTTTCAACTCGCTGGCACGTTGGCTTAGGTTTAAAGTTGGTGAAGGTTTTACAGATTTTAGTCGAGCACTTGTGAAATTCATTAAAATTCTTTCTAAACAACCTATATTTTAAGATAAAAATTTAACATTCAGGATACTTTATAGATCACAATATATATATTTTATAGATAAATTTATTTAAACTAATTAAAAGTATTATTTATCAATAGATTTATAGTAATGTTTAGGCCAGCGGCGATGAAGCCATAGCCATTGTTCTGGATGTTGGCGAATCCAACTTTCAAAAAGTTCATTCATTTGTTTTAAAAGATCAGCAGTTTGTTCATCAAGAGTTCCTTTAATTCGTGGCTTCAGAGGAGAATGATAGGTGACACGAAAATGGGCATTTGGAAATCTTTCGACTTGAATAGGAATAAAAGGACAGTTGAGTTTTAAAGCAATTCTTGCAGGTGCTGACGGCGTCATGGCTGGAATTCCAAAAAAAGGAACACTCTCACCTTCACGTAATTTTTGATCTAAAAGTAAAGAAACAATTCCTCCTTTGCGAAGAGTATCTAACATTTTACGTGCACCTTCTGGTCCTTTAGTGATTACTTCTTGGGCAATTTTTTTATGAACATAATTAATGAATTTATCCGTTAAAGGATAGTTTAAGCGCCTGTATAGTTGGGTAATTTTAAGCCCTTTTTGTAAGCCTGTCATTGTTGCAAGTTCCCAATGTGCAAGGTGCCCCAAGAAAAGAATTGCAGGCCCACCATTTTTATGTAGGTGTTCAATAACTTCTAAACCTCTAACTTCAACACGACTATTTTCTGTGTAAATTTTAAGACGTGGAAGCGAGATATATTCAAAAACAACACGTGCTAAGTTTTCCCACATCCCAGCGATAATTTGTTTTTTTTCAGCAAGAGAAAGTTCGGGCATCACAAGCTCGAGATTTTTAATCGCTCTATTGGACATAGGAAGATAAGGTAAAGTCGTTCTTGCTATAAAACCAATTAGATTCGAAACCCATGAAATTGGAAAAAAATAAAATACAACATAAACAAAGATAATGGAGATAACCTGAGAAAAATCCATCATAAAACGAAATATTTGCTTAATTTTTCTTGGCATTGTCAATCACTTTAAGAATAAAATTTAGAAGCGTATTTTTTTGATTAATTTCAGCATGAACACGAATTGTTTTTATTTCTTTTTGCGCCTTAAAAGGAAGACGCACAAGATCTTTAGCAGTTGTTACTAATTGTGCTTTAAACTGGTCTGCCTGTAAACGTAGTTCGTCTAAGTCTTTAGTGGTAAATGTGTGATGATCTGGGAAAGCTTTTTGTCCAACAATGTGAAGACCTTTATTATAAAGCATATTAAAAAATTTTTCTGGATACCCAATTCCAGCAAAAGCATAAAGAGGTTTATTCTTTAAAACTTGAATATCATCCGTGTCAGCTTGAAGCTCTCCTTGGAAAGTTGAACATATTCCTTTCCATTTATTTTTAAGGTCATATTTATCTTGTCCCATCACAACAATAATTTTTGACTTTTTGAAAGCACTTTTAATAGATTCACGTAAAGGCCCAGCAGGAAAAACACGTTCATTTCCTAGCCCATAGTCTCCATTTACAACAATAATTGAACAATCTTTATGGAGATTAGGATTTTGTAATCCATCATCTAACAATAAAACTTCGGCGCCTGCTTTTATGGCAGCTCTTGCTCCTTGTACTTTATCTTTAGCAATCCAAGTTGGAGCAACTTGAGCTAGTAATAGAGGTTCATCACCTACTTCTTTAGCTGTATGACGAGCGACATCAACGAGAAGAGGACCTTTTAATTTTCCTCTATAACCTCTTGATAGGATGTGAGGCTTAAAAGCTTGTTCTTTTAAAGCTTGAGCAAGCATGATAACAAGAGGTGTTTTTCCAGTTCCCCCGAGTGTAATATTGCCAATACAAATTACAGGGATGCTTACCTTCGTAGGTGTCGTAAAATGTTCTCTTTGTAAGGTGATAAAGCGATAGATGAGGCTAAAGGGAGAAAGCAAAGTTTCATAAAAGCTATTTTTATTCTGCCAAAAAAGAGGTGCCCTCAAAATTATTCTCCTATTTTGTCTAAGTAGGGGGATAGAGTTGCAATGATTTTTTCAAGAATATTGTTTTGTGCTGATGCAAGATTAAATGCTGCTTGGGACAATTTATCGCATAAATGATGATCATTAAGCAGCTCAAGAACTTTGGTTGCAAGGTACTGAGCATTTTGAACCTCAATACTTGCTTCATGTTGTTTAAATAAATTAACTAATTCGGTTGATTTGTGGGTATAAGGACCATGTAAAATAGCACATTTAAGCAAGGCTGGTTCAATCAGGTTGTGGCCTCCAATTGGAACAAGAGAACCTCCAAGAAAGACGATATCAACGAAGTGATAAAAAAGCCCTGTTTCTCCTAATGTGTCACAAACATAAATTTCACAATCCTCGAAAGATGTTTTATCTTTTGAACGTTGAGCAACTTTAAATTTTTTACTAAGTAATTTTACAATTTCATCGCCTCGTTCGGGATGGCGCGGTAAAATAATAGTTAAAAGTTCAGGATATTTTTTACGAATTAAAGCATGGGCTTCAGCAATCATCCCTTCTTCGCCAGGATGCGTACTAGCAGCAAGCCATACAGGGCGTTTTTTAATATTAAGTTGAAGTTTCTTTAAATCTGATTCATGGTAATTTAAAGGTTTAGCTGAAAACTTCAAGTTTCCTAACACAATCACATTAGGTGCTCCCAAAAATTTTAAACGAGAAGCTTGTTCAGAAGATGGCGAGAGGCACAATAAAAATCGGCTTAGAAGAGGTCTGATGAAACTTTGGAATCTGTACCAACGTTGATAAGAGCGATCTGAAAGGCGAGCATTTAAAAGAATAAGGGGAATATTTTGAGCATATGTTTCTAAAATACGATTGGGCCAAAGTTCAGATTCAATCCATATAGCGCAGCAAGGTTGCCAATAAGCAAGAAACCGTTGAACCCACCTTTTTGCATCAAAAGGAATAAATTGATGGAGAGATTTTTTTGGAAGACGTTGATTTATTAATTTGGCTGAAGTGAAAGTATTCGTCGTTATAAGAAAATTAAATTTAGGGTATAACTCATGTAAACGTTCAATTAAGCTTAAAATAGATAATGATTCTCCGACACTTGCAGCATGAAACCAAATTAAAGGTCCGTCTGGCCTTTGTAGTGTAGGAATCCCGTATCTTTCAAAGTAGCGTCTAGGATCTTCTTTCCCTTTTTTTAAACGGAAATGAATATGTACTTTAAGTAAAGATTCAATTAGATAAGAAGTTAAAAAACGATAGATAAATAGAAGCATTAGAGTCCTTCAGCATCAGGTATAGGAGGATGTCCACAAATTTGATCAGCATAATTAGAAATCTGTTTAAGAGAATTTTCAACTTTTAGAAGAATTTCTTGAGTTTCTTTTTCACTTGCAGCAGAAGGGACATAAATTGGATCTGCTGCAATGAAGACCCCTTTACTAAAGGGAAAAGAAAAAACAAACCGATCCCAAGAATTTAATACTTTACGTTTTGTCGTTGCATAACTTACTGGAACAATAGGGCAGCCTGATAATTTTGCGATTTGGACAATTCCACCTCTCGCCTTAAAGCGCGGTCCTCGTGGCCCATCAGGGGTAACGCCTACCCAATCACCATTTTTTAAAAGTTTTATTAAATTCCGAAGGGCTTGGGTGCCGCCTTTGCTTGACGAGCCAGTAACAGTTAAAATATTAAAATGTTTCATTGTTTCGGCAATTAAAAGACCATCACGATGAGCCGAAATTAACATATGCACTTTATTTTGAGGACCGGCCCAAGCCTTGCTCAACATTAATAAACGGTTATGCCAAAAACAAATAATCGCCGGTGTTTTAGTTTCTAAAAGTTTATTAATCACGTCATTGTTAAGCCATTGCCACTTCGAAGTTCTAAAAACGAAATTAATATATAAAGAAATTAATGAAGAAAGGCTTCGAATGACAAAAGGTTTTTTTAAAATATTTTTAGTAAGCCGCATTTATTTTTCTCAATGACGTGGTTCGGTAAATTGAGCCTTACAAAGTTGAGCATAACGTGTATTTTTTGCAATCAAATCATGATGTTTCCCTGATGCAATGACCTTTCCTTTTTCAATGACATAAATAATGTCTGCATTCATAACAGTTGCTAAACGATGTGCAATAATAAGCGTTGTACGTTTATGCATAAGTATTTTCAAAGCTTGTTTTACTTTTTGTTCTGAATCTGCATCTAAAGCTGATGTCGGTTCATCTAGTAAGAGTATAGGCGCATTTTTAAGAATAGCTCTTGCAATAGAAAGACGTTGACGTTGCCCTCCTGAAAGACGCACACCATGCTCGCCCACTTGTGTATTATATCCTTGAGGAAGCTCCATAATAAAATCATGGGCTGCTGCTGCTTGTGCAGCTTGAACAATTTCTTCTTCGGATGCCCCAGGGCATCCAAACTCAATATTTTTTCGAACTGTATCATCGAATAAGATGACTTCTTGACTAACGAGAGCAATATTATGCCGTAAAAAAGAAAGAGTCATGTTACGAACATCAATCCCATCAATTGTAATATTTCCTTGAGTAACATCATAAAACCTTGGAATAAGATTCATAATAGTTGATTTTCCAGCGCCACTCGTGCCAACGAGAGCAACGGTTTTACCAGCTGGAATCTCAAGACTCAAAGAATCGAGAATTTGGGACGCCTCATTATAAGAAAAATTTACATTATTAAAAAGGATGTGTCCTTTTTTAATGTTGCAATCTTTTGCTTGAACCGAATTAATAATTTGTGGTTTTAGATCTAGAAATTCAAAAACACGGCTTGCAGAGGCAAGTTGATCCTGAAGATTAGCATTTAAATTTGCTAAGCGCTTTAAAGGCTCATACATCATCAAAAGGGCTGTAATAAAAGAGAAAAAAGTCCCGGGATCTTGTTGACCTCTAACAACAGCGTGACCTCCATAAATAACGACGGCTGCAATTGCAAATCCACCTAAAGATTCCATAAGAGGATGAGAAGCAGCGCGAATACGGGTAGCTTTTAAATTTTTCTGACAGATAACTTCAACAGTTTCATGTATTTTTAGGCGCTCATATTGCTCCATACAATAAGATTTAACGAGTCGGATGCCTTGAAAAGCTTGTGTTAAAAGAATAGTGAAGGTTGCCGTTTCTTTTTGAATATTGGAAGAAGCTTTTCTCATTTTTTTTCCAATTTTTACAACTGGCAAAATGGCAATAGGGACAACAAAAAATGAAATAGAAGCCATAAACCAATCTTGATAAAACATAAAGGCAGTGAAACCGATAAGCATCAAGCTATCTTTGCCAATATTAGTTAAGGTACCTGTTACAGCGGTGTGTAATTTTGTAACATCGTTGATAAATCGGGATACGATCTCTCCACTAGAAGTGGCATGGTAAAAAGAAAGATCTGCTTCAATAAGATGATTAAAAAGATGATTTTGAAGATCTGCAATAATGCGTTGCCCTACATAAGTCATGGTGACAGATTCGGCATAAGTCGCAAGACCTTTTAACAGAAAAACAAAACAAATTCCCAATGTAAGGGGTAATATCATATCAGCATTTTTGGCGACAAAAACATCATTGATAATAGGTTCAATAAGCTTTGCTGAAGAGACTGAGGTTGCTGCGACAATAATCATTGCAACCAAACCCATGCATAGACGTCCCACATAAGGGCGCGCATAGTTTACAAGAAGCCTTTTAATGAGCAGACGCGTTGTGGAGTTTTTAAAAGAGATTTTTTTTTTGGTCAAAGAATGGCTCATTTCGTGTTTACTTAAATTAGTACTGGAAATATATCACATTAACGATCAAAAACACATATGGAATGGTGGGCATTATAGGATTCGAACCTATGACCCCCTGATTAAAAGTCAGGTGCTCTACCGACTGAGCTAAATGCCCCACGTAAATGAATCAAGATGAACTTAAGGGCATGCAATCGTTTGGTCAACTTAAAAGTTAATAAATTGTGGACTTTTTATTACAAACCCTTGACGTAGCTCTAAAAGCTTAATACTTTGCGGGTGAAGGGCCTGTAGTTCAGAGGTTAGAACGCACCGCTCATAACGGTGTTGTCGTAGGTTCGAATCCTACCGGGCCCACCACAACCTCTAAAATCTCTATTATTATTTTAATTTTTAAATAAAGATAATATTTTCATCTTTAAAATAGCAATTTTATTGAAATAAAATCTATAAAATTTGAAACTTTACATAAATAATCAAATAATATATCATGAAATTAATAATAAATAGGGGGATAATATGAAATATTATTCAATAAATAAATATATTTATTTTATAGAGGTATGTTTTTTATCTGGATGTTCTTTCCAAAATCAAGAAATACGAAACCAAGCATTGAGAGATAGAGTGATTGCCTGTGGCGCTGGATTTTCTGATTCGGCATTAGGATCGCTAGGTGCTTCCTATGCAGCTTACCCTTTTGAAGCTCAAGCTAGCACGGGTTTTAGAACTTCGGCTCGGGAAATTATTTTTTCTGAATTGCCTCCTCAAGATAGGTTAAAAGCATATCAAAATTATATCACTTGTATAGAATCTAATACTTTTCCAACTAATAAAGACTACAAAAAGTAAAGCTTTTATAATCCAAGATATACAATAAATGTTAGATTAAACCAAAGGAAATGTTAATTCGGCAAGGTGTAAAAAATGTTGAGGATTAAGGTTATCCTCAAGATTCCAACAAATTGCCAAGATAAGGCGAACAAAATACCATTGTCGAATGTTTTCAAGTGGATAATTAAAATAGCGAGCAATATATTCTGTATCTAAAATTGGGTCTATAATAAAAGCCCAAGTTTCACTTATAGGGGGGCCAATTACGCCTTGGGGATCAATAGCAAACCATTCATTGTCATTTAAAAGAATATTTTCATGATGCAAATCCCAATGAAGAAGTTTGTATTCTTGATGTGTTTCAAGAAGATTATCTCTAAGAAAGCGAGCTTTTATAAGGTACTGGGATGGGATATCCCATGTCTTATCGAGGATTTTTAAAAGATCATTTATGAGTGGAAAAGAGTTTTTATATGCAGGAGAAAAGGAAGCTTGATGAAGTTTTTTCATAACTTGACAAGCGATAATCCGAGCTTCGTTTTTTCTTTCAGATAGGAAGGTCTTAAGGGGATAACCGGGGATAAGATGCTCTAATAAAAGCGCAGAATTATTATTGTTAAGGACTTTAGGGACCCCATAACCTGAGAAAACCTTGAGAGCATCAATTTCTTTGTTCAGGCGTTCAGCGTCAAGCGACAACTTAAGAATAATAGGCTTGCCTTTCTGAGTTCCAGATAGAACATAATTGTAAGTGATTGTTTCTATAGGATTTAAATTTGTTAAATCCCATGTTTCTGATATTTGTTGTACCGTTCCTGGAATTTTCTCAAGCCATTCTCGGCCTTTTTGGCCATAAATATTCAGAATATTTTGTTCAAAAGTATTCATCATCTTTCTCTATTTAAGCATCAAGCAATTTCAGGCTATTATAACTTTTCAAGAAAGAAAGAGTAAAGATGGCGATTCAAAAAGTAATAATTTCTAAAAATGATGCAGGGATAAAGTTATTAAGTTGGTTAAAGAATTACTACCAAGGTATGCCCTTTAATCAATTACAGAAATGGTTAAGAACTGGACAAATTCGTGTTAATGGAAAACGGGTGAAAGGAAGTGAGATCTTAGTTTTGAGCCAAGAACTTAGATTACCTTCTTACACTTCGGATTTTAAGAGAAATAATTTCCTAAAAAAGCATGAGCCAAAACCTGAGAGGTTAAAACAAGTACAAGAAGCCATTATTTATCAAAATGAGCGTTGGATCGTTCTTAATAAGCCACAAGGACTTGCAACACAAGGTGGAACAGGAATTAAAGAAAGCGTTGATCAACTCATGGAAATCCTATTTACGCCTTCACCTAAGCTTACCCATCGCCTTGATAAAGATACCAGTGGTCTTCTTTTGCTAGCAAAGACACTTGAGGATGCGCGTTGGATCACACAAATGTTTAAAGAAGGAACTGTTTCTAAGACTTATATCGCAGTTGTTGTTGGGGTGTTACCTGCTTTAATAGGAGAGATTAATTTACCAATATGCAAGCTTCCAGGAAAGGCAGGAGAACGTATGGTTGTTGATTTTAATGAAGGCTTAGAAGCAATAACATCTTATCGTGTTCTTGAAACGAAGGATAATTTGTCCTTGCTTGAACTAAAACCAAAGACAGGAAGAATGCATCAGTTGCGTCTTCATTGTGCAGAACTCGGCACCCCAATTTTGGGAGATGGTAAATATGGTGGAAAGAGAGCTCATTTGGATGGCCTACGCTTTATGCTTCATCTTCATGCATCTCAAATTGAATTTAAAGATCCTCAAGGAAGAACATGGGCTTTTAAAGCAGATCTTCCTCAACATATGATAAAAACTTTGAAAGAATTTAAACTTTAAGGAAAATAATTGAATTGAAGAAAAACAATATATTACTAGTATTTATTCTTGGAATAATTTTATTAGGATGCCAACAACAAAAAATACTAAAAACAGAGGTAAGTCCGTGGGTAGAAACGATAGCAACTATTATTTCAAGTCCAAGTATTACAGATGGATCTTATGATTACATAATTAAGTATGAAGCATCTGAAAGTACGGCTATTAATAAAGAAGGTAAAAGTATAAATGGGATTATTGAGCAATTTAGCATTAGTCAAAGAAGACCTCTAAATAATCAAAAACTTCGCTTAAAATATATGAAAGAAGAACCCATAATTTTTGAATTTCTGGATCCAATTAAATTCGAGTAAGAAGCTTAAAATTTATTATTTTTAGGAAAACCAAAAGGTGGAAGCTTTCCTGTTTGCGCACGACTTCCAAGCCAAGGACGTAAATCTGTAACAGTTCGATTTTGCGTACCATAAGTCCAACTTAAGCCCTCAGAAAATGTAAATACTTTCAAATCTGAAAAAGCCGCTTCTTTATATTTTTGTAAAATAACGCCTTTTCCTCGAGAAAGTTGAGGAATTTCAGTTGTTGGAAAGATTAGAAGTTTACGATTGGTGCCCATTATTGCAACATGGTCACCTGTAAGGGGGACACATTTTTGAGCTTTAACGCCCTCATCCAATAGAATAACTTGCTTGCCTAGCTTAGTTTGTGCTTGGATTTCTTGAGCAGCCACAATAAATCCTTTTCCTTCTGAAGTGGCAACAATAAATTTTTGGGCAAGGGTCTCAGGCTTAATAATAAAGATTGAAAGAATCTCATCTTCATTTTCGAGATCGATTAAAAGAGACAAAGCCTCGCCATGGCCTCTGCCACCGGGTAATTTATCCACCCCAAGCGTATAAAACCGTCCATTTGAAGCAAAAATTAACAGTTTGTCTGTTGATTCTCCCTCAAGTACGAAACGAGCTTCATCACCTTCTTTGTATTTTATATCCTGATGGTTAAGTTGATGTCCTTTAAGGGTACGAATCCAATTTTTATGTGAACAAACAATAGTGACAGGTTCTTTTTCGAGGAAAGCCTCAATAGGTACATCTGTGATTTGAGGGGCTGTTTCAAACGTAGTACGACGCTTTCCAAAAAGATGTGAAGAGCCAAAAGCTTTTTGAATGTCTTTAATTTCTTTAGCAATAACTGCCCATTGCTGTTTCTCTGTAGAAATCAATTCTTGAAGATTTTCTTTTTCTGCTTCAAGGGATTGCAACTCTTTAATAATTTCAATTTCTTCGAGCTTTCTTAAAGCGCGAAGGCGCATATTTAAAATCGCTTCTACTTGGGTATCTGAAAGCAACCATCGTTGTTGCATTACACTTTTTGGATCGTCTTCTTCTCGAATAATACGAATAACTTCGTCTAAGTTCAGATACGCAATTTGATATCCTTTTAAAACTTCGAGCCGATGATCAATTTGAATAATACGATAGTTAGATCTTCGCTGGAGAACTTGACGACGATGATTAAGAAAAGCTTGAAGAACTTCCTTCAAGCTCATAACTTTAGGTATACGAGCTTCATCAAGAACATTCATGTTCATATTAAAACGAATTTCGAGATCCGTTTGTCGATAAAGCGCTTCCATAAGTATCAGAGGATCAACGCTGCGGTTTTTAGGTATCAAAACGAGCCTAATGTCTTCTGCCGATTCATCTCTTAAATCACCAAGAAGAGGGATTTTTTTCTCAAGAATTAATTCTGCTATTTTTTCAATAAGGCGTGCTTTTTGAACTTGATAAGGAAGCTCAGTGACAATAATTTGATATGCACCGCCTTTCAAAGACTCAACTTCAAATCTTGACCGCAATCTAAAGCTACCTCGGCCTGTTTCATAAGCCTTTAAAATGTTCTCATGCGGCTCTACAAGCAAACCTCCAGTTGGAAAGTCAGGTCCTGGCATTACTTTAAGAAGATCATTAATAGAAATCATTGGATTCTTGAGAAGAAGTTGAAGAGCTTCGCAAATCTCTTCTACATTATGAGGTGGGATGTTAGTTGCCATCCCTACCGCGATTCCTGTTGCTCCATTTGCTAAAAGATTTGGAAATTTAGCAGGAAGTACTAAAGGTTCTTCGGTTTCATTGTTATAAGTTTTCTGAAAATCAACAGCTTCTTCATAAATACCTTCAAGCATATAAGAGGCAGCTAAAGTAAGCCGCGCTTCTGTATAACGCATTGCTGCTGCATTATCACCGTCAATGCTCCCAAAGTTTCCTTGCCCATCAATCATAAGATAGCGAAGAGAAAAATCTTGCGCCATACGGACCATGGATTCGTAAATAGGATCGTCCCCATGAGGATGATATTTCATCATAACATAGCCGACTGCGCTTGCTGATTTACGATGAAGTTTATCTTGTGTGTTACCCGATTCTCCCATGGCATAGAGGATGCGTCTTTGAACAGGTTTTAATCCATCGCGTACATCAGGAAGAGAACGTGCTGTAATTGTTGACAAAGCATAACTTAGATAGCGTTCAGAAAGTGCTTCATTAAGGAGGGTATCTTTAACTTTTCCAATAAAACTCGTCATTCGGGTCTCGCTATATAAGCTTGTCGGGATAATCGGTTTTTAAGACGTTCACGTGCTTCCGGCAATTTTAAACCATGAAGGCCAAAAAGATAACGCTCTAAAAAATATTCATTTAATTCTAACACTGTAAGAAACTCCTTACTTGAAAGAGGAATCTCATGCCTGTTAGCTTCTGTCAAGCAAGGAGGAAGCCTTAAAAGCTTATCTTTATAAGGTAATCCGGCTGAATTTGATATGGCTCTTCCGGTTCGAGGTGATACAAAGACAAGATTTTGCTTATCGCCGGTCGCGGCACAGCTTGAAAAATCTAAAGTAATACCTGCATATCTAAGAAGAATAAACTCAAGTTCAATTAGAAACCAAGCCCAGTTTTCATGAGCTAAATTAAAAACAAATTCCTTAAAGAGGTTAAAAATTTCCTTTTGAGGTTCACGTTCAGGCAGTATTTTTTCAATAAGGCAACAAGCCGTGTTGAGAGCTTCAAGCCGCAAGGGATCTTGAAAAATTGTCGCAAAAGCACTGTAAATGTTCTCTGGATGCCAAGTTCCTAAATGCTCTGGAAGACGAGCTTGCCAACTGAGTTCACAAAAGTTTCCAAGGTGAAGAACTTGTTCAGCCTTTTTACTTAGCCGCATAACCCCCATATGACGACCATGTTCATTTGTGAGGCATGTGACAATAATTTTATTCTCACCAAATCGCTTAAGCGAGATAACAATACCTTGGTCTTTCCACTGCAACTCAATACCTGCTGTGTTTATGAAGTAAAAATTAAAAAAGAATCTATTAAAGTAATTTAATCTAATACCTTAGTTTCAATTTTTAAGCTACTTTTGGAAGATTAGAAAGATTTTTTGTAATTCGGATGAAATCAACAATATAATCTCCTAATAAACGTACTTTTTTTGATTCTTTTAAATGCTCTGGATAAACATAATAAGCATCTATCGTTGGTCCATTTAGATTAGGCAGAACTTCAACAAGTTTTCCACTTCTTAAAAGCAAATTTTCTTGTGCAAGGGTCACAATTCCTAAGCCTTGTTCAGCAGCGTGATAAGGGCTGCAGACGACTAAATAAGGTTCTCTTTCTTTATCATCTTTTGTACCTAAGGATAGATGCCATTTAAGATCAGATAGAGAAGAACCGTTGGTTATATGCGAAATCATTTTGTGAGAAGTTAAATCCTCAATAGTTTCTGGCGTTCCATGATTTTCAAGATAGTTTGGGCTTGCAAATAATTTTAATTGAAATTGCATAAGATGACGTTGAATCCAAGTAGGACGATCCGGGGTAAAAGGTATAATAGCAGCATCTACTTCAGTAACATTAAAGTCGTTAAGACGTTCAATAGGTGTCATGTGAAGGCGAATTTTAGGGTATCGTTTTAAAAATTCTGCAATGTATTGAATAAGTACGGTTGATGTCCAACCACTTGGAATAGCAACTCTTAATACACCCTGAGGTTCAACGCCTACTTCATTCAACAATGAACGTGCAGCATCAAGTTCTGCAAAAACTTTGTGAGCGGATTCAAAAAGAACTTCACCTTGCTCTGTTAAGCTGAGACCTCTAACTTGTCGATAAAATAAAGGAGCTTTAAGACGATGCTCAAGATCACTAATATGTCGACTAACGGCAGAAGGACTTAAATTGAGATCACAGTTTGTGAAACTCTTTGCTTTAGCAGCATAATAAAAGATACGTAATTTATCGAGATCCATAATTTATTTTCCTCATTAGTGATAGAACTAAATTATATGTAAGTACCAATTTGACTATTACAAGAGTTAGTAAAAGAATAATTTTCCTGATTGTATGATTAAGAAAGAAATTGTTTTTATTAACAAGAGTAAAATTGACAGATATGAAATGCAAAAATTGCATGCCTTAATAAAGCGCAAAGGCTTAAATTATCGCTTTTTTTTACGCATCTATGGCTAGAAGAGATCCAATTAGAAACAAATTTTGGACTTTATTTTTTAAGGTTTGTAAAATTTTCTTCTGCAAAATGCCAATTTACAAGATGATTTAGAAAAATTTCTAAATAATCAGGACGACGATTTTGATAATCAAGATAATAAGCATGTTCCCAAACATCACATGTTAAAAGAGCGGTTTGTCCATGTATCATTGGAAGATCTGCGTTACCTGTTTTTGTGATCTTTAATTTTCCTTTTTCGTAAACAAGCCATGCCCAACCAGAGCCAAATTGTGTCACACCAGCTTGTTTAAATTGGTTCTTGAATTCTAAGAAACTTCCGAAATCTTCAATTATTTTAGTAGCTAAACCGCCTTGTGGTTCGCCGCCGCCATTTGGCGCCATTGAGTTCCATAAAAAGGTATGATTCCAAATTTGAGCGGCATTATTAAAAATACTACCTGTCGCAGAGGAGCCGGCTGTTTTTAAAATAATTTCTTCTAAAGTAAGGTTTGCAAGATCCGGCGCGTCAGCTAAAAGATTATTTAAATTGTTCACATAAGCTTGATGATGTTTCCCATAGTGAAAATCAAGAGTTCGCTCTGAAAGATAAGGCTCTAAAGCATCATGTCTATAAGGAAGAGGGGGAAGTGTAAATGTCATTTATTTACCTTTCGTTTGATTAATTAAAACGTACACTTATTTATTTTCCAGATTTCGTTTCTTCTTTACGTCCTGCGCGTCCAAAATTTCCAAATATTTGGTGAAGGAGGGGACGCTCATGGCCTACAGAAGGAGTGATATCTTTGCTAGGTGTAATTTCATCCTCAGGTGCGGTTTTTACGGAAACTTCTTTTACTTTATTTAAGTTATCAAAGCGAATCATGATGAGTTTTTGTTCAAGAGGTTTTGGGTCAAAGAACGCAAGACTTTCTGTTATCTTATAGTAATAAACCCATATATTTTCATCAAAAAGAGAAGTACTTGAAGGGCTTCCAAGAAAGCGTAAAACATCTTCTTTTGTATGATAATTACTTTTTATTTTTTCAACTTCATTTAAATCAGGTAGTTTTCCACGATGATCAATTCGAGCGGTGCAACCACTAAGCATAAGAAATAAGCTTACAAAAAAATAAAAATTTAAATTTTTCACCATAAATTTCTCATAATTAAACATTTGAATATATGTTGACTTTGCACGTCAAATTATAAAAGTCAATAGAGCATAGGACATAAAACTTGCCTTTCTTAATAAAAATTCTTATAAATCTAAAGAAAATGAAGGGAGTTTTCTAGTAAGATGATTCTAACATGTCCTTCTTGTCAGAAACGCTATATGGTTGAGTCACGAGAGATTGGCTCAAAAGGAAGACTTGTCCGTTGTGTTGCTTGTCGCCACACTTGGCACCAACAATTGGATGAAGAAACTTCGGCTTTAGCTGACCTTACAAAAGATTTTTTCTCTGAAAAAGAGAATGTGATTGCCTCAAAGCGGTTTTCTTCGACTTGGCTTTTTATGGTCGTTGGAGCATTCATGATCCTTGCTACATGTTTAATGGCTCGTAATACAATAATTTCTTATTGGCCAAATGCGGGTGTGCTCTTTTCAAAAATGGGATTTTCAATTTCTAGTCCGGCAGAAGGCTTACAAATCGAAAATATTACGCCTGTTCAGCTTGCGCAAGGAACAAGTTCAATGATTGTTTTAAAAGGAGAGCTTGTAAACACTTCTTCTTTAATTCGTATGATCCCTACTTTACATATTATTGTTAAAGGAGATTGCAAAGGAGCTCCTTTAATGTCGCAACTAAAGATGCAGTTAAAACAGACATTAGGGAAAATGTTAAAAAATCCGAATATGAGTGAAGGGATTTGTACTCTAGAAAAGTGGGATTATACCCTTTCTGAGTCACGTCTATTTCCCTCTGAGAGATTAAGTTTTGAAACACCTCCTCATGTTATGATTGAAGGCGCAAAAGATATTACAGTTGAGTTTTAGGAGCTTTTCATGGCTTTAACATCTTCGTTAACTTCAAACAAAGTTTCTTGGGACGCTTTTTTTCAAGCTGAAGTGAAAGAGCACTTAAAAGTTGCTGAGAAAACTCAAAAAAGCTTAGAAAGTCAATTTGTTTCTCTCGTTGAGATGGCGCTTAATTCTTTACAAAAAGGCGGAAAAATCATTTTTTTTGGGAACGGTGGAAGTGCTGCTGATTCTCAACATTTAGCAACCGAGTTAACAGTACGTTATCGTAAAAATCGCTCTGCTCTTGCTGCTCTTGCTCTAACGACAGATACATCTGCTTTGACAGCAATTGGAAATGATTTTGGTTTTAATCATCTATTTGAAAGGCAGCTTGAAGCTCTTGCTAAACCTGAAGACCTTGTTATTGGCATTTCAACTTCAGGCAAAAGCCCAAATGTCATTTTGGCTTTTGAGAAGGCTAAAGAATTAAGCCTTACAACAGTTGCTTTCACAGGCGGGACAGGAGGAGAACTTCCTGGAAAAGTCGATTTAATGCTTTGTGTTCCTTCTTCGATAACAAGTCGGATTCAAGAAATGCATATTATGTTGGGACAAATGCTGTGTGGGGCGGTAGAAGATTTTTTTTCTAACTCTTAAGGGTATATGATGTTTTCTTCTTTAAATTTTGATCAATATCTAAGTCATTTCACGGGAACTCATGTATTATGCCTCGGCGACTTAATGCTTGATAGCTTTATTTATGGTCGTGTTGAGCGTATCTCTCCTGAAGCGCCCGTCCCTGTTTTTCATACCAGCCATAAAACCATTTCCATAGGAGGTGCAGGCAATGTTGTTAGAAATCTGTCTGCTCTGGGTGTTGAGACCTCTTTTTGTGGCGTAGTAGGGCAAGATTATAATGGTTCAAAGTTAAATAAGTTAGTTGATGAATTACCAAAAACAAATGGTTTTTTGATTCAGGATGCTCATCGTTCTACAACCCATAAAATTCGCTATTTAGCACATAACCAACAAATACTTCGAGCTGATACGGAAGAAACATTTTCTCTTTCTTTAGATCTTCAAGACAAGGTTAAACAGTTCTTTCAAGAGAAGTTACCTTTAATTCAAGGGGTCATTTTTTCTGATTATGGTAAAGGGATGTTACCCCCCTCACTTTTAAGAGAATTGCTGTTTTTAGCAAAACAAGCAGGAAAGTCTGTCATTATAGATCCCAAAGGCAGTGATTACAGTGTTTATCAAGGTGTAACAATTCTGACACCAAATTTACGAGAACTGTCTCAAGCAACTCAAATGCCTGTTGCAACGGATAAGCAAATTGTTGAAGCTGCTTCTCATTTAATTCATAAATATGATTTTAAAGCGATTCTTGTCACCCGCAGTGAACAAGGTATGAGCTTAATTCAAGCCAACAAAGAACCTTTTCATATTCCAACCCAAGCGCTTGAGGTATTTGATGTATCCGGTGCGGGGGATACGGTGATAGCGGCATTTTCAGCGGCATTTCTAAGTGGCGCATCCTTAGAAGAGGCCGCTTACTTTGGGAATTTAGCGGCAGGCGTCGTGGTTGCAAAAGTTGGTACGGCCACGGTTACCTTAGAAGAAATGAGAAAATGTCTACAAACTCAACAAGCTTTTAATATACAGGAAAAGAATTTAACACTTTTAGAAGCAAATGAAGCTGTTATCCATTGGAAACGACAAGGCTTAAAAATTGGATTTACCAATGGATGTTTTGATCTACTTCATCCAGGCCATATAGCGCTTTTACAAGAAGCAAAAGCCAAATGCGATAAATTGATTGTTGGTTTAAATAGTAATGCCTCAATCCAGCGTTTAAAAGGGTTACAACGACCAATTCAATCTCAAGAGTCGCGCGCCATCGTTCTTTCTTCTTTAGAGATGGTTGATATGGTTGTTATTTTTGAAGAAGATACGCCGATAAACTTAATTCACACATTACGTCCAGATGTTTTGATTAAAGGGGCCGACTATACGATTGATAAAGTTGTAGGCGCCCGTGAGGTTCAAAGTTGGGGTGGTGAGGTTCTATTGGTCAAGCTCATTCCAGAACAAAGCACAACAGGAACAGTGCACAAGATAAAAGAAGCTCAACAAGAATTAGATAAAGTCGCGTAAAGTGATAGCTTACTTAGATTCATTTATTAACATATCAGAGAACTGGTGATTAACATCGCGGTGTTTGCATTCGTCATTTCGAATGACAACAATTAAATCTTTTAACCGAGCCTCTTGTGAAAGATTCCAATACTCTCTTGCAATTTGAGGGATATCACTATTCGGAATTCGACCTTTCTCAATTTCCTCAAGATATTGCGTATAACTAATGACCGCTTCTTCTTCCAAATAACCAACGAGTCGGTGGGCCGTTTTAGCAGAGAAAACATACATAATTAAATAGAGCGTATAAAAAATTCCTTGAGCTGCAATAATAAGAAATCGTTCCAAAGTACTCGGCTGCGCAATATGGATGAAAGTCATGAGATGCATTCTTTCATTTTCAGCTTCGTCTAAAAGTTCTTTAATCCATCCATGATCATCTTCAATACGTCGTAATGATCTTAGGTGTCTCAACATTCCGGCAATCATACCAGGAATTGCCGCAACTGTTTCAAGAACAACAGCGCGATGGCCATATCTTTTTTTAAAGAAAGCATCGGCAAATAACCGCATAAATCTAACGATCCTTAGGGCTATATGATCTTGAAGCGTTCTGGGTTTACGATGAACTTTTAAAGGATATAACTCAGCCATCAACATTACTCATGGTTTTAGAGATATTAATAAAGCACCTAATGCCTAGCACTTTATCTTCGCAAAACCAAGATTTAAAAAGAGTTAAGATGACGTCTTAAATTTAACGCATTATAAGGCGCATGTCCTAGGCGCGTATTGTTGAAATATATCCAGATCTCTTTAGCATTTAATTCTTTGATTCGTTGAGACCATTCCAATAAAGCGGCGTCATCATAGTTTGCTTCATAGGTTGAGTTTCCATGAAAACGTACATATAAGTCTGTTTGATGAGGGATAATAATCTCGGGCATTCTCATACCAATTGTATTGCAAATAGTAATGTTGGCTAGCTTACATGCTTTAAAGACTTCCGGATCCCACCAACTTGGGTGCCTAAACTCGATAACATTTTTGAAAAATGGATTTAGATGAGTTAAGATATGTTCAAGATTTTGGGACGTAAAAGTAAAGCTAGGTGGTAGTTGAAATAAAAAACAACCCATCTTTTCTTTTAGAATCGTTGAGAGCTCATAAGTCCTTTTAACCCATTCTTGAGCTTCATAAAATTTTAAGGTATGGGTAATCATTTGATTGGCTTTAAAGGTAAATTTTAAATTTGAAGGTGCCTTCTGATACCAATTTTTAACTGTTTTAAGAGAAGGATAATGATAAAAAGTACTGTTAACTTCGATCGTATTAAATTGGGATGTATAAAAATCGAAATAATGATTAGAAGATAAGTTTAAGGGGTAAAATTTTCCCTTCCATTCCTGATAAGACCAACCAGAACATCCAATATAAACATTATTCGTCAAAAGCACTTAAATGTAACTCTGCTCTTGTTCTTTTGTGTCTTCAAATTGATTAATAAATTCGTCTAAAGGTTCATAAGAATTAGGTTCTTGAAACGTACCTACAGCCTCATAAAACATTGACTTAGAAGGGTTCTCTTGTTCTATTTCAGCAGTTTCCAAAGTCGGGAAAGTATGTGCCATAGGTTTAATCATAAAATGTAAGAATAAAAAGATAAACGCTACAATGGTGATTTTATTCATTTAAATTCTCCTTTTTTCTATTTTTCAGTATAAGAGAAGCGAGAGTGAGTAGAGAATTTGATATGTAAGTGAAATTTCAACTGTAAGATGATATCGGCTTTTTTCGTTGGTAAGTGAACGAGGTAAGAAAAGACCTCAAAGAAAACGGAAAAATTATTGTCAGGTAGTTTATTTTGTAATAAATAATTAGGTTAAAAATCATAACCTTGTCTTATTTTTTTAAATAACTTTGAATATGCTTAAGTATAGTCCCTTAAATAAATTGATAATAAATAAAAAAAGATATGATTATCTAAAAATTATCTAAAATTTTATAATATATTTGCCAAGGATTTTCTTAAAGAATAAATAGAATCATCAAATTTTAATAAAAAAGTAATTTTTTTGAAAAAAAAGTTGACAACTTTAAATGATAGTATATTTACATAAGCAAGAAGATTAAAATTTAAGACAATTTGTGTATATGAGGAAAAATTAAAATGAAAAATATGACGAAGAAATCCTCCTTTTTTAATACCTTTTCGGCGGGCTTAATTCTTTCCTGTTTGGGTGCAAATGTCTTTAAATGTGAAGCGAGTTTGCAGGAAGAAGCTGGTGATGGAGAATCTAGGCCGGCGGCGGCAAGTGCTTCGTTAAATGCGCCTAATATGCTTGTAAGTGAAATCACTCCTGACGTCCCTGTATTACAACCTATAAAGATACCAACAGTTGAGGAACTTCTAGGAAATACTTTTTGGCCTGAGTTAGTTAGTTTACAAGTGACTGATGCCGCTCGAAAAGCGAAGGGAACTCAAGGGCAAAGTGCATTTACTGGGGTGATAAATTTACCAACTCTTTTTGAAGATTATAAAAATGCAAGCATTATGTCAGGGGAAGAAAAGTTTTTAGATATTTTAACACGAAGTGGGTGTGACATTAAGGTTGTTATAAATAGTCACGAAATGGAATTACCGGAGTTTAGAGAAACTCTAGAATTATCCATACGACAATGGCCCGTTTTAAAGGATTGCTTTTTTAGCCTTAACCAATCTGTCGTATTGTTGCGTAAACGTATTCTAGCTGACTTTATACTTTTGCAGGAAGCTTATGAAAGAGAAATTTCCCTTATTGGACAAGTTAAAGTTTTACAAACAATGAATAAAAGTTGGGAAGAACAATTAGGAAGACGTAAAAAGAAATTAGAAGAACTTAACCAAACGCTAACACAAGAAAAAGAAGATTTGGCAAAGGAAAACACCTTATTAAAATCTCAGATTTTTAAAAATGAACAGGCAAGTGCAGCGCTAATTGAAGAAAATAAACGGCTTAAATCTCAAATTGATCAACTTAATAAGTCATCAGAGACAGTACTTGATATTCCCCCAACTACGAAAGTTACTTCCAATAGGAAGACAGGGTTCTGGGCATGGCTAAGGAGCTTGTTTATTAAGGATACAGGGGAAAACAAAAGACTTTTAGATCGTGAAAATTAAAGGAGTATATTATGAAAAAACAAACTATTTATAAAATTATATGTGGATTAATGATGTCAAGCGCATTAATAGCATCAAATGATGATCCAGTTACACCAAAGGCAAAGGCAGCTATTTCGAGGCAGGTAGCGGCTCTACCTTATTCCCCTTTTTCTAAAGGGGTTATTGAACAGGATTTAATAGCTCAAGAAAGACAAAAAAAACAAGATATGGTTTTGCAAGCTCAAGCTCAGAAAGCACAAGAAGAGTTAACGAGGGAAGCTGAAAATAAAAGAAGAAAAGAAGCAGAACAGCATCAGAAAGAGTTGGAGGATTTGCATAAACAGTTAGAAGCATTAAATGTTTCAAAAACAGCTAATGAAAGTGAGTTGATCTCTCTACGTTCGAACTTAGAAAGTCTTCGGGTACAAAACGAAACATTGCAAGCAGATAAGAAAAAATTGGAAGAGGAACAGACAAGAATTAACGATGATATACGTACGAAAACGGATGAAATCACAAAATTATCAACTGACCTTATTACAGCGCAAACAGCATCAGATCAAGATAGCACAAAAATCCATGAGTTACTAGAGAACTTGAAAAACCGTAAGCATGTTATAGAAACTTTGAGTAAATCTCTTACAGAAACAAGAGAACAGTATGATGCAAAAAGTAAAGAGTTAAGTAAGAAAACTATAGAAGCAACAGAACTAGAGCAAAAACTTAAAACTTCAGAAGAGAAATTGAAACAGACCCAAGAAAAATTATCAACAGTGAAAGACCATGTTTTTAAAACTGGAGTTACCCCTGTATTAGTTCCTGGTGCTTCAAGCGCTCCTAGTGGTAATTCAGCGATAAAAAGTACCCAGTCTAATAATAACAGGAAAAATATAACAGCCATTGGCGATGAATAAAGGTTGAGATTAATAAATATTAATGCTAATAGGAACAGGCTCTGATTCTTTTTTGGAATCATGAACCTGTTTCATTTTTTTACTAAATAAAATATATTTGGAGGCAAATGTTGAAAAGGTCAGTATGTTATTTGGGTGCTTTCTTTTTTAGCTTATCTTCTTATGCTGCGACGTGGGATAATCTTCAAACATTTCAGTGGCCAACATGTGATATTCCTCAAAATGACTGGCGAATAGGTTTTGGTATCGGGATTGAATACTTGAATGTTGACGCAAAATTAAAAAGCGATCTTACAAAATTTGGTATCATCCAGTTTGGAGATCAAGATCAAACGCAACAAAAAGTACAAGTTTCTCCGGCATTTGAATTGGGAAAAACAAGTTTTAACCATTATTACACTGGTATTAATATAAGCTGGCATTATTCCAACGCTAAAAAAGAGTCTAGAACACCATTTAAATTCGAGACGTACTTTAAGCATAAGTTCAGAATGTCTTATTATATAAATATTTTAGCTAAGTTGGGGTACAGAGTAACGCCGAAGACGATGGTTTATATTCTCGGCGGTCCCTCAATAGCTAAATGGTCTCATAAAACCCATCAAATGAGGTACCAAACCTTAGATGATACATTTAAAATTAAGAAGACTAGTGTTGGTTTAGGGGTAGGAGCTGGATTAGAATATTTCTTTTGTAATGGATTAGCTCTAAGTGTTGATTATACACATCATTTTTATAAAATTGTAGTAGCTAAAAACACTATGCGCTTTCTCGACGCTAAAGGAACGCCTCCACGTCCTTACCCACGCTCAGAAATTATTTCCAAAAAAGTAAAGCCCTCTTCTGATGCTATTGTGGTGCGCTTGTCATACTTTTTCTAAAATGCTTTGATGCATCAAAACCAGACGAATAATTTAATGGCTTAAAATTTAAGCCATCAAATTTCCTTTTATATTAAATACGGTAAGCTACCCTTAAACATCTTCTTTAGGTTTGCGATGCTTCCATTAAAATCTTTCTATTTTATCCGTCATGGAGAGACAGAGTGGAATCGGCAAGGCATCATCATGGGACAGCAAGATATTCCTTTGAATACCACTGGAATTCAGCAAGCACATCATGCGAGAAAGATTTTAGAGCAAGAGAATTTTTCCACAATTTACACAAGTCCACTTCAACGCGCCTATCAAACAGCCCAGATTTTAAGTGATGGATTGAAGAAAGAAGTTATTTCCGAAAATTTACTAAAAGAACGACATTGGGGACAATTAGAAGGGTTAAGCCGCACCTGTATTAAAGACAAAGAAATAACTGTTGATAACCTTCCAGTTGATGCTGAAGCGTCTATCAATTTTGAGGCTCGTATTTTGAGAGTACTTTGTCAGATTTTAAACTTGTCAGACATTCCGCCATTAATTGTTGCGCATAGTGGAGTTTTTATTACTCTTGTAAAGATGTTAGGCTATCCTTTTTTAAGAACAGCAAATTGTATTCCTTTTCTGTTTAAACCGCCTCAACAAGAAACCCATCCCTGGATTGTGTGTAATTTAAGCGGACAACAAGACTTATAATTAATATATGGTGAAGGTACCTTGCTGCCTCTTTAAACCTGTGCTAAATTCAAAAAAAAGGGAAACAAATGATATCTTTTAAAAATCTACAACAAGTCTATGCGCTTCTTATTTGTTTGGTAAGCATGATCGTGCTGTTAATACAGGGGGGAAATTTTTTAGATGATTCGACACGCTTTTTATTTCCTTCTTACCGCAATGCAAGTCAGTTATTAACTTTTCAATCAAATGACGCCTATTTACGGCACTACAATTTCGGAAGTGATACGGAACGCTTAGAAGCAAAAAAATTAACACCTGAAAAGCTAACAGAAATAAGACTTAAAGATCAAAAACATTTTATAGAAGTAGAATATTTTCGCGCTTTAGATAGCCTTATTAAAACAATTCAATGGATTCTGGTTGCTTTATTGTTTTTTTGGGTGCATTGGAGACTCTATAAAAAATCTGACCATAAATAATGACAATCTTTCTTGGCTTAAGCACTGCTAAAAGCCATTCTAACATTGAAAGAATTATTCGCAAAATTTCCCCTTTAGATGATCTTGAAGCGCAACATGTTAATGATACGCTTCATTGGATCCAAAGTGGTGTTCCTATCTACCGTCTGTAAAAACCCGATACTCCGAATAAGCATCTTGTCTCTTATTTTGTTCCTTTTGATAGAAACAAGAATAAAATCTTATTAACATCTCACAAAAAATCTGGGCTTTGGTTATCGCCAGGAGGGCATGTTGAACTTAATGAAGATCCTTACGACACAGTTAAAAGAGAGTGCTTAGAAGAATTAGGGTGCCCTGCCGATTTTTGGCGGGATGAGCCTTTATTCTTGACCTCAACGCTTACGGTTGGGCTAACTGCAGGATATACAGATGTAAGTTTATGTTACGTCATTCATGGCCAAGAAAAACAAGACTATAAATTTGATATGAATGAATTCGAAGCAATACAATGGTTTAATTTCGACAATATTCCTTATGAAAACTTAGATCCCCATCTGCGTCGTTTCCTCAACAAACTAATGATTTACACTAAAGTGTAATTTCTATTGCTTACTAGTGGAAAGGTAGTAAGGCACGTTAATAATAATCCGTGCTTGATTATGAAGGTGCTCATTCCAAGAAAGCGTACGTACAATGGCTTCTGCCGTACGATTATGGAGAAGATTATGCCACCAATGCTCAGGAATAAATTCAGGCAGGATAAGAACTGAAGAGGCGTCATTTTGAGCATCTAACTTATGAACATATTCAATAATAGGCCTAATAATTGAGCGATAAGGAGATTCTAAAATAACGATATCAAGTCCCCACCCTAAAGCTTCTAACTGCTCTTTTGCTTGAGACGTATCATAAATATTAACAAGGATAACCTTCACATTCGTTGTCATTTGACGTGCGAATCTTAAAGCTTCAAGGGTTCCTTTGTGAACCCGAGAAACAGGCACAACGGCCGTTGAAGTTTTTGACTGGCTAAAGTTTTTATGAATATTTTTTTCAAGGGCAATATCCACAGAGAGTTGCTGTTCAATTTCATTATAGTGCTTTTTTATACCCCAACATAATCCTATAATCATGGGCACAGCAAGGAAGACAAGAAAAGCGCCTTCAAAAAATTTAGCTTCAAAAGTGACAAGAAGAGCAATTCCCGTTAAACAGGCGCCAAAAGTATTTAAAGCCATTTTGCACCCTGTTGAGGACCAAAAGGATTGAGTTGTTTCTTTTAGATGGCGAGCCCAATACTTGATCATCCCAATCTGGCTTAGCGTAAAAGCGCTAAACACACCAATTGCGTATAGAGGAATTAAAGCATGCGTATTTCCTCTAAAAATGAGGATTAGAATACTCGCTAAAATAGCCAACCATAAAATTCCCTTAGAGAAAACAAGACGATCCCCAATTGCCGCAAGTTGACGAGGAAGCCAACCATCTCTTGCCAAAATAGCGCCTAACTTAGGGAACCCTGCAAAGACTGTATTTGCCGCCATGAATAAAACGGTCGCTGTCAAGATTTGAAGCGTATGATAAAGAGGTCCATCACCCCAAAGCGTACGCGTTATTTGGCTTAATAAACTTTCCGAAGCTATTGGTTCGAGACCAAGATTTTGAGAAATTACGGTTATTGAAAGAAATGTTCCCCCAAGAATAATCCCAAGCGCTAACAGAATTTGGCGTGCCACTGTTGAGCAGGGTTTTGCAAGCATCGTGCCGGCATTCGCAATGGCTTCAATTCCTGTCATCGCAGTACATCCGCCCGCGAATGCACGTAAAATAATCGTTAAGGTTGCAAGGTTAGAGAGAATCTCAAACGAAAGATGAGAAGGTCTTTGTAACGTTAAACTCGTCTTAAACAAACCATCAATACATAAGCAAATAATGAGAAGGATAAAAGCACCCACGGGGAAGGCTACTGCATAAGCTGACTCACGAATACCCCTTAAGTTAATCCATGTTAAGAGCCAGATTCCAACAAAGCACAAGGATAATTTAAAGTCATGCAAATAGGGGAAAGCAGAACAAAGAGCTCGAACACTTGCTGTCATAGAAACAGCAACTGTTAGAACGTAATCAATAAGAAGGGAAGACGCTGCAATTAAAGAGAAAGAGACACCCAAATTCTGTCGAGCGACCACATAGGCTCCGCCTCCCTCGGGGTAAGCTTGAACGGTTTGGCGATAAGAAGCAATAAGTGCCATTAATACAACAACAATTGCTAATGCAATAGAAGTTGAAAAATTTATAAAATTACTTCCAGCTAATGAAAGGGCAATTAAAATTTCTTCTGTGGCATAAGCAATAGAAGAGAGCGCATCCACAGCTAAAAGGGGTAATCCTAGAAAAAAGCCTAATCTCTCTTGGTGTTGGGATGAACTTTTGAGAGGATGTCCAAGCAATAACCTGCGGACACGGGCAACAGGATGATTATCAGGTAAAACACGTTGTAAAGGGAAAGAGAGAGTTTTCATAGTTCTTACAGTATGATGACTTATAACGCTAAATCAAGGTTATTTAAGAGATTATAATTATGTTTTTTAAAGTTATTATCCAAAAAAGTAAGTCCCTTGAATTATTCCTTAGAAATAATTATTCTTGATAAGAGGTTAATTCGAAATGTAGTTTAAAGGAATACTTTATGTCCTCAGTGGATGCCAATAAAGATAAATCTCTTGCAAGTGAAGTGTCATACTCAATTGAAGATGGTCATCGCTTGCCTGCGGATAAAGTTGACCTTAACGAGCATTTAATAAAGAATCCTATCGCCACTTTTTTTCTAAGAGCTGGAAGTGATGCCTTAAAGAAGTCTGGGATCTTTAAAGAAGATTTACTCGTTGTTGATCGCAGTGCGAAGCCAACGTCAGGCGATATTGTTATCGCTGAAATTGATGGAGAACTCTCTATTCGGAATTATACTGAGAGCGAGCAAAAAATTATTCTTTCAACTGACTACTCGCATATAGAGTTCTTGTCTTTAGAAGATACTAAACAAATTCCTATATGGGGGGTTGTTACAACGGTTATACATTCATTATAATCTGCGTCTAATGAAATAGAGCTTTTTACAAGTTCTTTTATTTTTCTTGAATTAAATAAACTATACTTAGAATAAAGAGGGGGAGCTAAAATTATTCTATTCATTTATCTTTTTTGGCCGAAAGAGAAAAACATCAATTTCTTGAATGTGAATAAAAATATCCTTAGGATTATGTTATTCTTTTTACAGAAATAAAAACCTGAAACAGAGCTTATGTGACTTATGCAAAATTTAAAAAAACATTTATTTCCGAAAATTTACCCTAAAGATTTAGAAACAATAAATGGTATAAAATTTACTTGGAGAGAAATTGATATTGTCGCTTTTATGGTACACGGAAAATCAACTAAGAAAATAGCTTCTTTTCTCTCTATTTCCCCTAGAACTGTTGAAAATCACGTGCGCAACATTATGATGAAGATTGAATGTAATTCACGTGAGGCAATCGTTGATTTTGTTGAAAAATCTCAAGAGGTCCAATTACTTAAAAAGTACTACTCAAATTTAAGAATTGAGGTTGTGTTCAGAGAATGTTTGAAGGAAATTTCAGCTCTTATAAAAAAAGACAAATCATCCTGTAAACTGCTTTACCTTCCTGGAGAGTTTAACACAGAAGAAAGAAACCAAATCCTTGCGACTTATCTAAAACTTGCGGGCTTTAACGTTGTATCTGAATCTATAAAAGAAAAAAAAGATAAACCGTTAATAGATGAAAAGTCAGGGCAACTTTTAACAGATTACATTCTTTTCCCTTTTTCGACCTATGAAATTGATGAAATCGGATATGTAAAAGAAAAATTTTTACAGCTGACAACAGATAATAACAAAGAGATCGTAACTCTTGAAATCAAAGAAAATGATTATCTCTCATTTTTTGAACTTTTAAAAAGAATGCTAAAGACTCTCGATTTAGAAAGTGCAGTTTCAAAATTTATTAAACATTATGAAGAACTTTCAGTTTCTTTGGAACTGAACCCTCTTATAAAAAAAACTTCAAATTCTTCTTTAGACGTTCAGCAACATCCAGAAAATATCAATACGAATTCTTTTAAAAAGTGGAAATTAAATTGGTTAGTGGGACTCTTGTTAGTATTTAGTAGTGGCTTTATTTTATTGCTAAGTAATGATCAATTTGGAAGTATATTAGAGCGTATTAAACTTCCTTCAAAGAATATTATAAGATCAGATCTCCCTATTCCAGCTGAACCGATTCTTCTCTCTCGTCCTCACATTTTAAGTCAAATTGAGGAAAGTTTGAGCAAGAAGAAGGGCATTCAAGTTATCTCTTTGGTGGGAATGGGAGGTTCAGGAAAAACAACCATTGCGCGTCAATATGCACGTCTACAAAAAGCAAATCTTATTTGGGAAATAAATGCAGATACGAAAGAAAATTTAATTAACTCTTTTGAAAACCTTGTTGACGCATTGTGCAAAACAAAGGAAGAAAAAAAGATTTTAAGAGATCTACAAGGAATTAAGAACCCTCAAGAAAAAGAAAAGAAAATAATTCTTCTCTTGAAAAGTAAATTAAAGGAAATTTCAGAATGGCTTTTAATATATGATAATGTTGAAAAATTTACAAATATTCAGAAATATTTCCCTTATGATCCTGAGAGTTGGGGGAAGGGTAAGATAATTATTACAAGCCGTGACCATAATTTGGGAAACAATAATTATATTAACCACACCATTCAAATTAAGGAATTAAACGCTAAAGAAAAATTAACTCTTTTTAATAATATTATGCGTATCGGGAATGTCCATCATTCTCAAATTGGTTATAAAAAATTCTTAGATAATATTCCTCCGTTTCCCTTAGATATCTCTACGGCAGCTTATTATCTAAAAGCAACGAATGTTACCTTAGAAGGCTATCTCAAGCATTTAATGAATTATAATCAAGAATTTGCCGAAACGCAGGAACATATCCTTAAGGAAGCTTCGGATTATACGAAAACGCGTTATAATATTATTACTTTATCTTTAAAGAAAATTATTGATACGCAGAAAAATTTTGAAAAATTACTTTTATTAATTAGTTTATTGGATCCCAAAAATATCCCCAAATCTTTGTTAGATACATGTGGTGACAATTCCTTAGTAGATGGTTTGTTTTATCATTTAAATAAGTATTCATTAATTGCTAATGAGACTTATAGAAATTTGATTCCAGTTTTTTCTATTCACCGCACGACGCAAGAAATAAGCCTCGCTTATCTTAAAAAAACTTTAACGTTAAGAAAGGATAACATTTTATTAGATAAAGTCGCTAATATGTTAGAGAGCTATATAACGGAAATACTTGATAAAGAAGATTTTTTACAGATGAAGTTATTACTTTCTCAAGGTGAAGCTTTCTTAAAACATGATGAATTACTAAGCAATCGTATTAAGGATAGCCTTAAAAGTGTGCTGGGATGTATCTATTATTACTTAAGTAACTATGTAAAAGCAAAGCAGCTTCTTGAAGAAAGCCTTTTAAACCTAAGGAATGATTATCACAACAATCATCATAAGATCGCGCGTGCTCTCATGTATCTAGGAAATGTTTATAGAACGCTTGGTGATTTTGAAAAGGCTAAAAATTTACTTGAAGAGAGTCTTTCAATTTATACTCAATATCCTGGTAACTATGTTGGAAATGGCCGGGCTTTAGGTTATTTAGGCATAATCTATAGAGGATTAGGTGATTATTCAAAGGCAAGAAGTTTGCTTGAGAAAAGCCTGGAAATTTACCAAGCTCATTCACATGACAGTATTGTGCATGCTTGGGTCTTATCTCATCTGGGGAATACCTATCTTATATTAGGCAGCTATAAACAAGCCTGTGCTTTACTTGAACAAAGCCTTGCAATCTATAAAAAACATTCTGAAGATTACGTGGGCGTTGCTTGGGTTCTTGGCTATTTAGGTGATGCCTATAGAGCTTTAGGTGAGTATAAAAAAGCTAAAATTTTACTTGAACAAAGTCTTGTTATTTGCCGCAAATATTTCCCAGAAAACCATGTTTATATTGCGTCTTCTTTAGCTTATTTAGGTGCTTTACATACCGAAATGGGAGAGTATAAGAAGGCGCGTCTTTTGCTCGAAAAGAGTTTCGAAATATATGAAAAAAATTATGGTGAAAATCATATCCAAACGGCACGTACTTTAAGAAGTTTGGGGCGAGTTTACCTTTTAGAAGGAAAAATGTTGGAGGCTGAAAAGCGGCTTATTAAATCTTTAAATATATTTAAATTTTATAAGTATAGTGAAAGCTATCTCTCTTTAGAATACTTAGCAGAGTTATATTTAAAAAAAGATTTTCAACCTCAAGCGATTCAATATTTAGAACAAGCTTTACAAATTGTTCAAACTCATTTTCCAAAAGATTCTTCTCACATCATTAGAATTCAAAACAAATTAATCGATCTGCAAGCGTCTCAATCAAAAAAGTTTATAATGAATTAAATAATTATATAAAACGAGATAACTTTAGGAATCTTTTCCCTGTAATTCAAGGGGGTATTTTATCTATAAAGATTATTTTATAAGTTGTTGATTTATTTTGATAAAATACTTCATTCTTGGGGTGAATTTTCTTGATATTTGTATCTGTTTATGGTAGTCGTTCCTGAAGTATGAGTTTTTGGAAGATTATGTGCTGCATTTGGCCTGCAGATGTGG
>MKUV01000055.1 GCA_001898725.1 Caedibacter sp. 37-49 | reverse complement strand
AATACAAATCAATAACTTACTAGATAATTCTTGGAGATAAAATAACCCCTTGAATTACAGGGGAAAAGATTTTTTAACCCTCATTTTTAAGTGCACTAACTTTTTATCTTTGCAGAAAATGGCTTTATACGTTTTGCTTGTTGTTGAGATTTCATGGGCTCTCGCCGATTGCATGTATCCCCTTTAAAAGAATTGTAAAATTCAGAAAACACGCTAGACTTAAAACTATTTAAAATTTTACCAATCATCAATACATTATCAATATGATTGTAAAGCTAGCGCAACATATAAAAGATTAAGTTAAGAGATACGAATGGAGCCATCAAAGACTCTAGCCACTTTTCTAACAGGTTCAAATGCTGTTTTTATAGAAGAACTTTTTCAAAGTTATCTTAAAGACCCGACTTCTGTTGATGCAAGTTGGCGAAGTGTTTTTGCTGAATTTTCTCAGCAAACAACTTCAGTTCTTGATAAAACATCTTCCGTAAAATCTTTTAGCCCGTCTGAAGATAATGACTTAAACGTCATAAACGAGGTCGTGAAGCAGCCAGATCCTTTAAATGTTGAGAAGGTCCCTCAAGCAACAATCGATTCTATTCGGGCTTTAATGCTTATTAGAGCTTACAGAGTACGAGGACATCTGTTGGCAAAGCTTGACCCTTTAGAGCTTGATAAACCTCAAGCTCATCCAGAACTTGATCCCGGGACTTACGGATTCACCCCCAATGATTTTGATCGAGAAATTTTTATTGATGGGATTTTAGGCCGCGAAAAAGCTTCTTTGCGTGAAATTGTCAACATTTTACATCGAACATATTGTGGGTCCATAGGGGTTGAATTCATGCATATTCAGGTTCCTGAGGAAAAAGCATGGATTCAGGAACAAATAGAAAACTTTAAAGGGGCTATTCCGATAACGCGCAAAAAGCAATGTTTATATGCTTTGACTTCGGCAGCCACCTTTGAGAAATTTTTACAAACAAAGCATCCCGGAGCTAAGCGGTTTAGTCTAGAGGGAAGTGAAAGCTTGATCCCTGCTTTAGAAGTCATTTTAGGAGAATCAGGCCATTTAGGTGCTCGCGAAGTTGTTTTAGGCATTGCCCATAGAGGACGTTTAAATGTACTCGTCAATATTCTAGGAAAACCAGCACGCTCGATCTTTAGTAAATTTCAAGGAAAATCCCAAGAACTTGTTCATGGCTCTGGAGATGTAAAATATCATCTAGGTGCCTCGACAGATAAAGAGTTTGAAGGAAAAAATTTTCATCTTTCTTTGACGGCGAATCCTTCTCATCTTGAAGCCGTAAATCCTATTGTCGTTGGGAAAGTACGCGCAAAACAAAAAAGACGCGGAGACACGGCTCGGTCTGCTGTGATTGGAATCCTTATTCATGGCGATGCAGCATTTGCCGGCCAAGGTCTTGCGGCCGAGACATTAATGTTGTCAGACCTGAAAGGGTATAAGACAGGCGGGACAATCCATATTATTATCAATAACCAAATAGGGTTTACAACGTCACCTTCTTTTTCCCGTTCTTCGCCTTACTGTTCTGATGTTGCAAAAATGATTCAAGCGCCTATTTTTCATGTTAATGGGGACGATCCTGATGCCGTTATGTTTGTGTCTGCCCTTGCAGCTCAATATCGGGAAAAGTTTAAGCAAGATGTCGTGATTGACCTATTTTGTTATCGTCGACATGGACATAATGAAATTGATGAACCTAGTTTCACGCAACCGCTTATGTATCAAGCAATTTCTGAACGTACCCCGGTCCATATTACTTATGGTGAAAAACTTATCCAAGAAAATTTGATAACTGATGATGAGAGAGCGGCATTGGTAAAAGAGCTGGAAGATCACTGGCAGCAAGAATTTATTGAGGCTGAAAATTTTGAAGGGGATAAGGGAGAGTGGCTTGAAGGGGTGTGGAGTGGCTTGGAGGCTCAAGATAACTTTGCTTCTCTTGATACTGGCATTCCCCAAGAAATATTCAATGAAGTTAAGCAGTCTTTATTAACAATCCCTGAAAATTTTTCTCTTCACCCGAGATTACAACGCTTTTTTTCTGCAAGAAGGACGATGTTTGAAACGGGTGATAATTTTGATTGGGCCACGGCTGAAGCGCTTGCTTTAGGGTCTTTGCTATGTGAAGGAACGCCTGTGCGGTTAAGTGGGCAAGATAGTGGCCGAGGGACATTTTCTCAACGCCATGCTGTGCTTTATGACCAGAAAAATGGGGCGCCTTATATTCCTTTGAACAATATTCGAGCTCAGCAAGAAGAAATAGAAATTGTTGATAGCCCATTAGCAGAAGCGTCGGTTCTTGGATTTGAGCTTGGATATAGTCTATCAGATCCCTATTCGCTTGTTTTATGGGAGGCACAATTTGGCGATTTTGCGAATGGTGCGCAGGTTATTATTGACCAGTTTATCTCTTCGGGAGAGGCAAAATGGCTTCGTCTTTCTGGCTTGGTTATGCTTCTTCCTCATGGATTTGAAGGACAGGGTCCTGAACATTCGTCTGCGCGACTTGAGCGTTACCTCCAGTTGTGTGCTGAAAACAATATGATTGTTGTAAATTGTACAACGCCAGCTAATTATTTTCATGTTCTAAGGCGTCAATTAAAGTGGAGGACACGTAAACCCCTTATTATTATGACGCCTAAATCTCTTTTGAGGCACCCTCTAACAATTTCTTCTCAGAAAGACTTTCTATCTGGGTCATCTTTCAATCAAATATATTCTGAGCAAGATAAGCTAGTAGATGATCTAAATATTAAACGGGTTATTTTATGTACAGGAAAAGTTTATTACGATCTTTATCAGGCTCGGAAATCCAAAAATATAAATGACATCGCGTTAATACGCATTGAGCAGCTTTACCCATTTCCTCATGCTGACTTAGCCCAAGAGCTTAAGCGCTATTCACAAGCGGAGGTTGTGTGGTGTCAAGAAGAGCCAGAAAATATGGGCGCTTGGAATTTTATCGATCGCCGTATTGAAAAAGTTTTAAGAGAAATAAAGGGCGCTTATTTACGGCCTCATTTTATTGGTCGTCCCGAAAGTGCTTCTCCTGCAACAGGATTTTATGAACGTCACGAATATGAACAGAATTTGCTGATCGAGCAAGCATTAACAATTAATAATGAGTGAGAAAGACTTATGATTAAAGAAATAATCGTTCCTCCTTTAGGTGAATCAGTAACAGAGGCAACAATTAGCCGATGGCTTAAACAACTAGGGGATAATATTAAATTAGACGAACCTCTGGTTGAATTAGAAACTGATAAAGTGACAATCGAAATTAATTCGCCGCAAAACGGGGTATTAAGCGAAATTCGTTTTTCGCAGGGTCAGCAAGTTAAAGTAGGCGCTGTCATTGGTTTTGTGGATTCTGAAGTTTCTGAAAAAATGCTTAAAGAGCTGCAATCAAATAAATCCAATGAGTCTGACAAAGAAGTTCCAGAGTCTTCTACCATTGTAAATAAGAATAATGAGCAACTAGATCAGTTTTCTCCTGCAGTTCGAAAAATGGTGGCGGAAAACACGATAGAAACATCGACGATTCAAGGAACAGGTAAAGGAGGCCGGCTTACAAAAGAAGACGTTCAAAGTCATCTTAATGCTCATGAAACAGAAAAGACTGCACAACCATCTATATCTAACGAAGCTCAAACGTCATCTTTTACATCTCCTTCAATTTATCGTCGTGAACTCTCTCAAGTTGAGCCTGAAAAACGCGTTAAAATGAGCCGTCTTCGATTGCGAATTGCAGAAAGACTTAAGGAAGCTCAAAATACAGCGGCGATGTTAACAACTTTCAATGAAGTTGATATGACACAAGTTATGATGGCACGGGACTTATACCGTGAAAAGTTTGAAAAGCGCTATGGTATTCGTCTAGGAATGATGTCCTTTTTCGCAAAAGCAACAATCGCAGCACTGCAAGAAATTCCAGCTTTAAATGCTGAAATTCAAGGAGACGAAATTGTCTACAAAAATCATTATGATATTGGTGTTGCAGTCTCTACGCCTCATGGTTTAGTCGTCCCTGTTGTAAGAAATGCAGATCTGCTTAATTTTTCTGAAATCGAACTTATGATTGCAGAAATGGGACAACGGGCTCAAACAGGTAAACTTAACCTTGATGATCTTACGGGGGGCACTTTTACGATAACAAATGGCGGCGTATTTGGCTCGCTTATGTCGACACCGATTATCAATCCCCCTCAAACAGGCATTTTAGGGATGCATAAAATTGAAAAGCGACCCGTTGTCATAAATGATCAAATTGTTATTCGGCCGATGATGTATATTGCTTTAACGTATGATCACCGTATTATTGATGGACGCGAAGCCGTTACTTTCTTAGTTCGAATTAAAGAATATATTGAAGATTTACAGCGTCTTTTAATTGGAATTTAAAAGTGAACAACAACTACTTTGATCTTATTGTCATTGGCGCAGGTCCTGGGGGCTATGTCGCGGCTATTCGAGCGTCTCAATTAGGCATGAAGGTTGCTTGCATTGATAAGCGTGGAGTGCCGGGTGGCACGTGTTTAAATATAGGATGTATCCCTTCAAAAGCTTTACTCCATTCGACACATCAATTCGTAGAAGCAAGAGATAACTTTCCTCAACAAGGAATTTTATTTGATCATTTACGCGCCGATCTTCCTCTTATGATGCAGCAAAAAGAAAAAGTTGTTCAAGGATTAGTCCGAGGCGTTGCTCATCTGTTTAACAAGAATAAAATAGAATTTTTTAGTGGAGAAGTTTCTCTTCACTCGTCACATGAAGCGCAAGTTACATTAGCGACAGGTGAACTTATGTTACTGGAAGCTCAGAAGATTCTTATTGCAACAGGCTCGATTCCAACCACGGTGCCAGGAGTTGTTGTTGATGAACAAAAGATTCTAAGCTCAACAGGAGCTTTATCTTTAAAGAATGTACCAGACTCTATGATCATTATCGGGGGCGGGTATATAGGGCTTGAAATTGGGTCTATTTGGCAGCGTTTAGGCTGTGCTGTTACGGTTATCGAGTATCTAGATCGAATTGTTCCTTCAATGGATCAAGAAGCGGGGGCGCATCTAAAGAAATCTTTAGAAAAACAGGGAATTAAATTTAAGCTAGAAACCGAAGTTACCTCTGTGAATTCTCGGGCTGATGGCGTTGAGGTTCATATAAATTCACGCTCTAACGCTCAAAACGAAATTTTGGAGAGTGAAGTCTTATTGGTTGCTGCAGGGAGGAAACCTTTTATTCAAGGGCTTGGGCTTGAGCGTTTAGGTGTAAAAACAACGGAGCGAGGATTTATCTCGGTTAATCGTTATTTTGAAACAAATATCCCTGGTATCTATGCAATAGGCGACGTCATAGGCGGCGCCATGCTTGCGCATAAAGCTGAAGAAGAAGGTATTGCCGCGGTTGAGTCTATGCACGGACAAAAACCACAAATGAATTATAAGGCGATTCCTGCCGTTATTTACACTTCTCCTGAAGTTGCAAGCGTTGGTAAAACAGAGCAAGAATTAAAAGAGACGAAAGTCCCTTTTAAAATAGGAAAATTTCCTTTTCAGGCGAACAGCCGAGCGCGTACAAATGACGATACCGAAGGCTTTGTAAAAATTCTTGCCCATGAAAACACAGATGAAGTTCTTGGTGTGCATATTGTCCACAGTGAAGCTGGTACAATGATTGCAGAAGCTGTGATAGCACTTGAATACAAAGCATCTTCAGAGGATATTGCACGCATATGTCACGCGCATCCAACGGTGAGTGAAGCTATTAAAGAGGCCGCTTTAAGCGTTCAAGGGCACGCGATTCATATTTAATCTTTCTTTGAGAGAATGAGGGGAATCAAGCCCCTCATCATAAGCACGACAAGCTTCTATTCTGTCCTTAAGCTACCCTTGGTCTGAATCCAAGATTTCAGCCAGCTGATTTTGATTTGGCAACGCCTACAAGGGCAGGGCGCAAAAGTCTATCATTTAAAACATATCCCGTTTGTAAAACCTGTGTAACTTGACCGGGTTGATATTCCGTGTGTTCTTCTTCAAACATCGCTTGATGATAATTATGATCAAACTGTTCTCCTAAGGGAGATATTTTCTTTACCCCATGACGCTCAAGTACATTGTTGAGTTCACGCTCAGTAATTTTGATTCCTTCCACAATCGCTTTAAGAGGATCATTTTCTTCGCGTGTATCTGAAGGGATGTTTTCAAGAGCACGGGTCAAATTATCTGCAACAGTTAAAAGATCGCGCGCAAAATTGGCAATTGCAAAACGAGAAGCATCTTCTTTTTCACGTTGCGCTCTTTTACGGACGTTTTCACTTTCAGCTAACACACGTAATAATTGATCCTTAAGAAGCTTTAATTCTTCGTCAGCGGAGGGTTGTGAGGAAAATTCAGGTGTTTTTTCTTCAGGAGATTCTCCACTTTGTGAAACAGGGGTTTCTCCTGTAGGAACTGAGATTTCATCATCAGGAAGTTTTGTTGGATCAATTTTCTTCTGTTCTTGGTTCATTTTCATCCTCTTTAACTTAATGAACGGCTGATTAATTGAGCAGTATAATCAACCATAGGTATAATACGTCCATAGTTTAAACGCGTGGGGCCTATGACCCCGATGGCTCCTACAATTTGTTGATGTTGATTGTGATAAGGGGCAACAATCATTGAACAACCAGTCATTTTAAAAAGACTATTATTCGAGCCAATAAATATTTGAATACCTTCTGCATTTATAGCCGCATCTAAAAGATTAATAAAGTTTTCTCGTGTTTCAAGTTCAAAAAAAAGATGACGAAGCCGTTCTAGATCTTCTAACCCCTCAACATCTTCTAAAAGATGAGCTTGTCCTCGCACAATAAGTGTTCCAAGAGCAGGAGGACCACTCCACACACCTAATCCTGCTTCGACAACTTGTTTAGAAAGAATGTTCAGCTCGGCTTCGTGAGCTTCAATTTCTGAAAGTATATTTGTTTTTATTTCAGACAGGCTTATACCGCAAAGTCTCGCATTCAAATAATTTGTGGCTTCCGTAAAGACAGAAGCTGGTAACCCTAGAGGCACCTGAACAAGTCTATTCTCAACTTCTCCATCTTCCGTCACAAGAACAACAAGAGCACGTCCTGGATTTAAAGGGACAAATTCAATATGTTTTAGTTTTGAATCCTGTTTGGGTGCAATAACAACACTGGCGCAGCGTGCAAGACCTGAAAGAGAAGAGCTGACTTTCTCTAAAAGTTGAGCCAAGTTTAAATTCTTTGTTTTGCACTGACTATCAAGGCTTGCCCGCTCTGATTCATTGAGAGTCCCAACTTCTAACAAACCTTCAACAAATAACTTTAGACCTTCAGCTGTGGGTAAGCGTCCTGCAGACGGGTGAGGTGAATATAAAAGGCCTAAAGATTCAAGCTGGGCGAGTACATTCCTAATAGTTGCTGGAGAGAGGGAAGAAGAAAGCCGCTCAGAAAGTGTGCGTGAGCCCATCGTTTCTCCTGTTTGACAGTATGAGTCGACAAGAAGACGAAAAATTTCGCGAGAGCGGCTATTTAATTTTTCAAGCATAGTGAATAATACTTTCCATTCTATATAGAAATGTAGTAACCCAAGAACGTAGAGTCAATATTTACATGGGAATAAAGAATGCGTCCATCAGGAAGAATGACATCTCAATTACGAGATATCCGATTAGAACCTAATTATGCAAAATATGCAGAAGGGTCATGTTTAGCACGTTTTGGTCAGACACATGTTCTCTGTACAGCGACGATTGAAGATAAGGTTCCTCATTTTGTTAAAGGAACAGGCAGCGGTTGGATTACAGCAGAATATGGTATGCTTCCTCGGGCAACTCAAGTTCGTACTGAGAGAGAAGCGGCGCGTGGGAAACAGACTGGTCGCACACAAGAAATTCAACGTTTAATTGGTCGCTCTCTTAGATCCATATTAGATTTAACAAGTCTTGGGGAAAGGCAAATTAAGATTGATTGTGATGTCATTCAAGCAGATGGCGGAACGCGTACCGCTTCTATTACGGGGTCTTATGTTGCGCTCTATCAAGCAATAGACAAGTTATTGAAAGAGGGGGTTCTGAAGAAAAATCCTTTAGTAGATCAAGTTGCTGCGATCTCATGCGGAATTTATAAGGGGAAGCCAGTTCTCGATTTAGATTATGATGAAGACTCACAAGCAGAAGCGGATGCAAATTTTGTTCTTACAGGCAAAGGGCAGATTATTGAAATTCAAGCAACCGCTGAAAAAGCACCTTTTGAACAACATGATTTTGAGGCTTTAATGGAGTTAGCACGTTTAGGCGTAGATACACTTATCACATTACAACGTAAAGCCTTAGGATTCATATAGTTCAAAAGCATATTATATAAAAAGAAAAAACTTATCCTTAAAAAGTGTTTTCTTTTTATCTTTCTAAAAAATTCTTTCGCTCATTAATAAGTCAGTAAGTTTATAGTTATAAGATAAAGATAAGAAGAAGAATAATAATAGGGAGAAGATAATGGAGAGGGTTCGTTTAGAAACGCTTGAAATTTTGGATTTAATTAAAGCGACAGGAACGATTGGCTACACATGGGATCTTGAGCGTGATCTTATTGATTGGCGTGGTCCGCTCAATCTTCTTTTAAGCCCTGAAGCTCCATTTAAATCTGGAAGTAGTTATCATAATTTTCTTTCTACGCACAACTTTTATAAGCGTGTACAAGCCCTTACAAATTTAAAAACTATAACGAATGAATACCAATGTTCATATATATTGACGCTTCCAAATTATAGAGCTTGTCCTGTTTTAGATGAAGGGGAAGTATTCTTTAACGAAGATGGTCAACCTTACAAACTTCAAGGGACGCTTACATTTTTAGAGGATGTCCTTTTAGAACAAATTGATCATAATCTTTTGGGATATGACACTTTAACAGGGTTACCCGAAAAAGAGACAATATTAGAGACGCTTTCTTGTTTTCTTGATCAGGCAATTGTTAACCATCAAGGGGGAGCTTATATTGCTCTCACTATTGATCATCTGGAATACATAGCTTGTCATTTCGGATTACAAGCAACCCAAACCATAATTCAAAGAGTTGGTGAAGCATTGCGTGGAACAATTCGTTTTGATGACTTTATTGGTAGAGCAAATGGATGCGGCTTTGGCGTTATTTTAAAAGATTGTGATCATTGGGGGCTCATTCGTTCTTATCAACGTATTGCTTATGCTATTAATGATTTAAAAATTTATGAGCAAAATCAATTAATAAGCGTATCTATTTCAATGGGGGGTGTTATCTTCCCTCGAGAAGGTTTTACGCCTGCAAAAATAATGGCAAAGGCAGAACGTTATTTATTTGAATCTCAGGAAAATAAGGCTCCTTATGTCGCAATTCCAAAAAATTCCTGTAACACTCTACAGCCAACTTTAAGATATACGGATAAGCGGTTGTTGCAAGCTCAACGTTGATTATTTAAGAGGTAGCTACCTTTTCTGCTATCGTTTCGGTAACAGATTTACCTTGAACAAATTCATAAATCTTGCTGCCTATAACCACAAATTTTCCACCTGGTACGAACAGAACAATGGCGAATCGTGCAGCTCCTTTGGCAAGATTAATTTTGCGTTGATAGGAATCTACTTCTGGGGTGTCTCCTTTCATTTTTGCAGGAACGCTATACCACCAGTGAGTTGCGCTATCGTATCCTGCGAACTGACATGCAAGATTAAGGGCAGTTCTTATCCTAGAAGCGCCAGGTATGGGGGTCAGAGCTGCGCCAATAGCTTCAGAACGTCTGGTTAATTCTGCTCTTTTTGAATCAAGCGGATCTTCTTGGGGTATTTCTGTTGATGAACCCACTGTTGCATGAACCACAGTATCATATCCTGCTTGAGCTGAAGCCATATTTACAGCTGCGAGAAGAGGTTCAGGAATTACCTTAGTGGCTTGTCCTTGGATAACATCATTTAAAACATAAGGACCTACAAATTTGGACATCCCTTTGATCTTTTCTAACACGGATATCGTATCTTTATCTTCCATTTCATCAAGTTTTATGGTGCCAATAAATTCTTCTCCCTTTTGATGAAAAATTGTTATGTCATCTTCTTCATTCATTTCAAAAGCTTTTAAAGTGCTACTTTTATCTTGTTGATCCTTTAGTCCCGTAACGAGCTCTTCATCTTCAGAACGAATATGAGCATAAAAAGTTAAAACCTGCTGACCAGAGCCGTATCGTCCAGGATAAGCATAATTTAAAATCATCTTTGAATAGCCGCTTTCTTCTTTTGGGATAAAGCGCAAATCTTGTATTATTGATTTAACTTCAAGGGTTTCTTGATGGCCGAAGACATAATCACTTATAGGGAGATTGTAAGGAAGCTTTGCTGAAAATCCTTCTTTATTTTCAATGCTGTATATAACGCCATTTTCATAGGTAAACGCCTCAGCCTCACTCAATTTTCTAAAAAAAGTCATAGGAAGCGTTGCAGGCGCATAACGTTCAAGAAGTACACTGACTAAATTTCTTGAGAAATCATGATTTGCAGTTTCTTCAAGGTTGCAAGCAGAAGCTATCTTAACGAATGATAGGATAAGAACAATTATAATCTGTGGTATGTATTTGAGAGACATGTCATCATCTTTCGTTGGGATCTTACTGTTTCTAATATAAGTGTCTTTTTGTCAGTTTAAAGTAGAAAAATTGCAAAGGAGCTATGCAATTTATACATATAAAGAAATTTTATTGGAAAATTATGAGAAATAAAAAGCTAGATTATTTACATAAATAAAGCTTCTCGCTTTTATAACGAGAAGCTTTAGATGTTTTTAAATAAGAAAATTAGTTTTGAAGATGTTTATAAGCAAGACTTAATCCAGTATACCCAATTAAGCTAAAATAAAGCTGTGGTAAAATCAAAAATCCATAAGCAAGAGGATTTATTTGGAAAGAAATATCAAAGAAGATGTTGACAATAAATCCCCAAATAAGACTTGGGAAGCTAGCAAGGAAGAATATACCCAAAATTCTTATTACTTGTCCTTTTGCAATTTTCCAAGAGTGCCGGATAGGTTTTTGATTATCTAAAGCCGCACTGGGGACAGCTAAAAAAAGCCTTATAAAGATATAAATTATCGGAATTACAAAAAGGATAAGGCCTAAGATGAATACAAGAATATTATTTTGGAGATGTGTACTAAAGAAAGCGCTGGTAAGAGTTATAATAACACCAAAAGGTATAATTATGGCACAGGAAATTCCTATAATTGCAAGCGTTGTTAAGAAAGCCTTACGTGTGCGGCGTTTTAACAGAGAATTAAAAAAATCCTTTTCAATTTCCTCTTGTTTAGTGATGGCTCGAACTATACTGATGGTCATCGGCATCTGAAGGAAGAATGTTAAAAGTCCATAAGTTAATAAAATTATCATCCCTGTTGGGCTTGGAGGCTGACCAACAGTAAATACAAGATGGTTTTTAACGAGATGTAAAAAGACATAAAGTAAAATCATGCTTACGCTATATTGAAAAAACATAGGAAAAATTTCTTTTGTTTTTGTAAAGATAAACGTATAAGCATCTCTTGTAATCTGAAGAACTGGTAGTTTTTTCATTAATTTTCTCCTAAAATAACAAATCTTATTACTTTTACATTAACATAGAATGGATAATTTTTTGTTAAAGTGCAAAATCAAATAGACTTATCTATTAATAAATAGAGTGTGTTATAAAAGGTACAAAGTTCGTTTGTTAAGCAATCGCATATAAATGCGGTGTGGACACATTGTGGTCTAAGCCATAAGCATGATGAAGCGTCCGAACAGCAAGCTCTGTAAAATCTTGATCGATCAAAACGCTAATTCGAATCTCTGAAGTAGAGATTCCAAAAAGTTCAATATTTTTCGTTGCAAGTGTTTGAAACAAAATACTTGTCAAATGGCTATGGCTTCGTAAACCGACGCCTACGACGGAAATCTTTGTTAATTTTTCATCAACTGAGTAAGTTATAATATTTTTATCTCTTAAGATTTGTACACATGTCTGTAAATCAGATTGATTAATTGTAAAAGAAAGCGAGAAAGCGTGACCATCTGAAATCTTTGCGTGTTGGATCATATCAACACCGATATGTGCTTCTGCCAAACTATCGAAAAGAAGGGCCATGGTTTTCGCAGGCTCGAGGGGTATTTCTAAAGAGATTCTTACTTCTTGTTTGTTAGCGACAATTCCACTAATTAAAGGCCGTTCAATCATTTGTTCCTCATCCATAATTTGTGTTCCAATACTCTCTTCAAAACTTGAGAAAATTCGTAAAGGAATTTTATAACCCATTGCAAGTTCAACAGCACGATGTTGAATAACTTTTGAACCAAGAGAAGCTAATTCAAGCATTGATTTATAACCGACTTGATCAAGTTTGCGCGCTTGTTCAACAATTCTTGGATCAGCTGTATAGATGCCAGACACATCTTTATAGAGGTCGCAACGGTCAGCCTTAAGGACAGCTGCTAAGGCAACAGCGGTTACATCCGAACCACCCCGTCCGAAAGTTGTCAGTCTTTTTTCAGAGCCAATTCCTTGAAATCCCGCGATGATCGGGACACTATTTGAGTTTAATGTTTTTTCAATAGCATGCGTTGGGATTTCTTTAACACGCGCTTTTGTGTAGGTATCATCTGTTTCTAAGGGAATTTGCCAAGCTAAATAAGAGCGGGCTGAAATATTAAAATTTTGCAAAGCAAGTGCTAATAAACCACATGTTACTTGTTCTCCAGAAGCAAGTACGACATCAATTTCTTGAGGATTAGGCGTTGGCGTTGTAGCTTGAATATAATTTAACAGTTGATCAGTCATTCCAGCCATTGCTGAAACTACGGCCACAACTTTATGGCCACGTTTGCACTCATAGGCAATACGGCGGGCAGCATTTTGGATTTGAGGGATTCCAGCAACAGAAGTTCCTCCAAATTTTTGAACAATAAGTGCCATTGCAAAGGGCTCCAAAAATTCTTTGAGATACGCAGTTTCTTCTTATAGCACAAAACGCTATAGTAAACATCAAGAAAGGTTAACCTAAAGGATATTGATAAAATGACACATTCAGCTTCTGTCGACCAAGAAGAAATAAAAAACTTTGAACGGCTTGCAGATCAATGGTGGGATCCAACAGGACCTATGCAACCCTTACATCAAATGAATCCATTACGCTTAAAGTTTATTCGTGACCATTTGGTGGGTCATTTTCCACAAGAGCTTGAAGGTATTACGCCTTTAAAAGGGTTATCCTTAATTGATGTTGGTTCAGGCGCTGGGTTATTAACCGAGCCTTTGGCCCGTTTGGGAGCAACTATAACTGGGTTAGATTTAGCCGAATCAAGTCTTACAATTGCACGTCATCGAGCCGCAGAACAGGGTCTAAATATTACCTATGTCAATAGTTCGGTTGAAGATTATTCCAAGGAAAACCAATCTTATCAATCTGTTATGGCGCTTGAAATTATAGAACATGTTGCAGATGTTCAAAGTTTTTTACAAGCTTGTTCTTCTCTTCTAAGGCCAAAGGGTCTTTTATTTTTAAGTACTTTAAATCGAACACCTCCTTCCTTTCTAACGGCCATTGTCGGAGCTGAATATATTTTAAGACTTCTTCCACGAGGGACTCATCAATGGCATAAATTTCTAAGACCTTCTGAAGTTGATGCTCACTTGCGCAAGCTTGGGTTTCTTATCAAGGATCTTCAGGGAATGCGTTTTAGACCCTTATACAAGACTTGGGAGTTGTCAAAAAACTTAAGCGTCAATTATATTTTATGCGCTGAAAAGATAGGCTGAGGGATTTCTAACTTTCTCTTATAACCATTAGGTGAAAAATAGTTTTATCGTGAAGGCCATGTAATTTTAGGGAGTTTTGCAATTGTTATAGGGCCCACTGAAAGATCACCTTTTTGCAGGCTCAAAGCTACTGTATGTTGAGAAGATTTATCCTTTAATAATCCTAAGGAAAGTTTAACAATAGAAGCGACATTTTTTCGAATTATCTTATCCTGAGCTAGCTGATCAAAAAAAGCGTCTAAGCCAGAAACCTTAGCGGTAAATGCTGCTAAAGGTTGAAGGTTATGATCTAAAGCAAAAGTACCGTTCCCTTCTCCTTTAAGAGAGGCCCACTCAAAAGATAATTTTTCAATTTCTAAAAAGCCGCCTTTCTTAGTCCATTCTTCTAAAGGTTTGGGCGCGGAAAAATTAATTTCTTCCTCTAAATGAAAAGTTGTCTCAAGCAATTCAACGAGAGAAGGAATTTTTGTCATCTGTTGTTCAGTTAGCTGTAAGCGATAAAGCCTTAAGGAAAAAGATGAGCTCTTTATTTGTTTTTCTGCAATTGAAGTTCCAGAAGAAGTAATTGAAGAAGTTTGAGGAAGAGATGAAACCATCATTTCTTCAAGTTTAAATTTGGTTTTATGAAGTTTTCCATCAACGTTATAAAGCTGTAAAGATTTAAAAACGTAATCTTTATCACGTATTTCAAAACTTCCTTGTAAATCTTCGCATTCAAGCATAAGAGGAGCAAAGTCTTCTTTTGGTGCATAGATAAATTTCGTTTTTCCTAAAGTATTCACAACAATTGTTCTTGGTGACCAGGCGGTCGCCTCAACTTCAAGTCGACCATCAATTTGGAAAAAGCTGGAGCCCCATTTTGTTGAAGTGAGACGAGGGTTGCTAATTTTAACTTCAAGCTTCCAAGGAAAACCTGTAATTTTGATACTCTCATGTTCAAGGTTTAGATTTTGGGTTTGTTGGAGTTGAACAATTTTATAGCGAATATTATTTTCCAACCAGTGAGCTTGCCTAAACCACAAATAAGTGTAAGCAATACAGATCGTTAGGATAAGAAGGAAACTTATCCAAGAAAATAAAGAGCGACGGTTTTGATTATGTAAAAGTTTCATTTAGGTTTTTCAACATTTTTCATAGGGTTAAGTTTATCTGAGGCAGCTTCGATAGTATCTGCTAACCTTTTCATAAAGTCTTGTTCGGACAAACCTGGCTCAATAGCAGGAAGAAATTCAAAAATAATTTTCCCCGGAACTTTGAGGAATTTTCTTCGTGGCCAAAAAAAGCCAGCATTATGAGCAGCAGGCACAACCTTTAGTCCTGTTCCCTTATACAGAGCATAAGCCCCATGACGATAAGTCCCTCGTTCACCTGCAGTGGTTCTTGTTCCTTCAGGGAAGATAAATATAGACCGTCCTTGATCTCTTGCATGTATGGCACCTTCCACCATTTGTGGAATAACATTCCTGCCTTTAGAACGATCAATGCTGATCATCCCAGCTTTTACAAGAAGATGACCGAATAAAGGAATCATTGTAAGTTCTCGCTTTAAAATAATGACTGCGTCAGGAACTAAAAATTCAATCATAGTGGTTTCCCAAACAGATTGATGTTTAGAGGCAACAATGACGGATTCTTGCGGAAGATGATGTTGTCCACGAATTTCTACCTGAATCTGGACAAGCCGAAGTAACTGTGTCACACCTTGTCCCCAATGTCGAGCGGCATAATGAACCCAATGACGTCCAAATATAAAAGCAGGTAAAGCGCTTAAGACAATAAAAAAAGTCCAAATATAAAAGAGGATATTAAAAAAAACAGATCGTATAAAAAGCATCATGATATAGTCTCAATTCCTTTAAGTATAAGTGTTCTTAAATAATAGCGTCCTAAAGCGCCTATAAATTTATGATATTCCCGAATGGTAAGGTGAAAAGTTCCTGGCCATTGCCACCATGTTTTACCATGAAAGTTTTTTGGAGAAATAGGATGCGGAATAATGTGAACATTGGGTAAGCGTTGAGAAAATTCTAATAAACTGCGGCGCATGTGATAATTCGCAGTCACTAAACGTAATGTATGAATGTGGTTTTTTCGAACCCATTTAGCCGTTTCTTGTGCGTTTTGTATGGTATTTCCAGCGGTATACCCTAAATCAATACTGGTTGGATCAATCTTTATTCTTACTTGCAAAGGAATTTGTGACAAAACATCTTTTATTTTTACGTGTTCATGCACCCCAGAGATAAAAAGTCGGTGAGCTAATCCATGAGACAAAAGAAATAAACCTGTCGTAACGCGTTCAGCGCCACCTGTGAGCACAATAATAGCATCAGTCGGTTGCTCAGGTGAGTGAGCTTCGTTTGGAATGCTGTTAGCGAACCATAATAAACCAATACCCCAGCCAACAAAAATTGTAAGCATAAAGGCAAAGAGCCAACGTATCATAGAAAGGATATCCTTTAATGGTGTTTGCCAGTATAAGAGGTCTTAGCAGAATCGTCTAGCTTTTCTAAAAGATCTTTTACAGCCATCAATAAGTCATCATAAACTAGTACAGGTTTTAAAAATTCTGGGATTCCCTCTTTTTCCGTTATAAGCCCTTTGCCGGTTCGAACCAAGATGCGCGGGCAATTTGCAGAATAAGCAGCTTCAAGATCTCTTAAAGCATCGCCGATCATATACGAATAGGTGGGTCGCGCATTAAAGTGAGCTAAAGCTTCAAGCAACATCCCAGGAGCTGGTTTGCGACGGTAATGGGGTTCAATCGTTGTGTCTGTGCAGAAGAAAATGCGATCAATATGGGCTCCCTTTTCTGCAAGACTTTTTTGCATGTGAAGATGAATAAAATTTAATTTCTCGAGGCTTATTTCCTGACGTCCGACGACTGCTTGGTTCGTTATGATAGCAACGGGAATATTAGCTTGGTTTAAAGAATAAATTGCGTCGGCTACGAAAGGAAGAAACTTAAATTCTTCCCAATTTCTTACAGAAGTAGGACGATCAACATTAATCACCCCATCTCGATCAAGCATAACTAAGTCTATCACCTATTTTTCCTGAGATAGTGAAAACATCACGGTTGTTCGCGCCGAGGCCATAACAACAAGAGAAACAAGGAGAGGGGAAAATAAAATAATACTCCAAATTTCAACAGAAGGAAAAGATTTAGAAGTTAAGGGAAGCAAAGATAGATCCAAATTCATGGTAAGTAAGAAATAAAAAATGGTTGATAAAATAATGCCTAAAGCACCTCCTTTTAAGGAGAGATTTAAAGCATGTTTTTGAAATTGCTTTGCGATGAAACGATCTTCTGCACCAATTAAACGTAAGATCTCAATAACACGCTCATGAATAACAAGGCCTGTATGCGTCGTGAAGACAATAGTGAATATTGCAGCAATTCCGATCAAACAAGCTATAATCATTGTGGCAACTTGAACAGCATGAGTAATTTCTAAAAAAGCTGCTTTTGATTTTCGTCCTTTCTCAAAGTGGGTAGAAGGAAAATACATCTCAAGCTCTGAAGTAATGTGTGGCAAATCGATTTTAACACGGTCATCCAATGTCGCTTCAATAGAATAAGAGGAAGGAACAGATGAAGAAGAGAGTGAAGAATAATTCCAAGGATCAAAAATAGAGGTACGTTTTGATTGAGTAATGACTTCTAAATTGAGAACACCAGGAATTTGTCTAAGAAATTGCATAAGTTCCAGTTGATGATTAAAGTGTTGTTGTGGATCTGAAATCGTGGGAAGAGTGACAGTAAAACCGGTCATTGCTTCATGACGCCATGTTTGAAGGGAACGCTCAAGAAGAACTGAGGCACTTAAACAAATGGTAATTAAGAAAACCATTAAACCAAGCGTCCCCAAAACCATTTTGGCGCCTTTTATTTGATTAAAAGGAATTTCCGTACAAGTTGTTTTTCTGTTAAGCATTGTTAGCGACCTTTTCATATCCACGAGGAGATTGGATCGAGATTTTGCCTTCTGCCAAGCTTATAATCGGATGCGGAAACTCTGCGGTAAGATCTTTATTGTGAGTCGCCATAATGATTGTAATGCCGGCACGATTGAGTTCTTCAAAGAGATAAAGCAACTTAGCTGCATTCTCATCATCAAGATTACCAGTTGGTTCATCTGCGAGAAGAAGTTTCGGTTTATTCATAATAGAACGAGCGATAACTGCACGTTGTTTTTGACCTCCTGAAAGCGTTGTTGGCATAGCTTCCTCAAACCCTTCAAGTCCTATCCATTTCATCATTTGTTGAGCTTTCTTCCGACATTCTGACCATTTTTCTCCTCTAAGTCGTAAAGGAAGGGCAATGTTATTTAAGGTTGTTAAATGGTCTAAAAGAAGAAAGTCTTGAAAAATAAAGCCGATTTGTTGTCTAAAATGAGCAAGTTCTTGAGGTTTCAAGTATCTTAAGTCACGATCAAAGATTTTAATCGTTCCTCGATAGTCTTTTGTACCACTATACATAAGTTTAAGAAGTGAAGATTTTCCAGCACCACTTGCACCTATTAAGTAATGGAAGGTACCTGGATAAAGATTGAAAGAAACATCTTCAATAATGTAGGGGCCTTGCTGATATTGTAAGCTGACTCTCTCAAATTTTATAATACTATTTTGCACTTTATCTCCCTTTAGTAACTTCACTATAGTTGATGAAAGTTAGCGAAATCTCAAGGAGAAAGTTCAAAAAAGTACGTAACTATCGTTGACAAGGTATTCACAAGTTTACATAGTAAGAGAATAATCTAGACTTAGGAAAGTTGGCCTATGTTTTCTCCCCTTCTTTGGAGTGCTCAGAAGAGAATAAAAATGGTGTTGTTTGCCTTGATACTTCTTTGGTCGGGTGTGTGGTGGGCTTTATGAGTCAAGATCTTAAGCCTACACTAAGTTTTAAAAATGTCACAATTGCTTATAAAAATAGTCTGGCGCTCGAGAATATTTCCCTAGACTTTTTTAAAGGATCTCTTACTGCGATTTTAGGTCCTAATGGAGGGGGGAAAAGCACCCTCTTAAAATCTATTTTAGGATTAGTTCCCTTAGAAAGTGGAGAAATTAAAAAATTTTCTTCAAAATATAAAGATATAGCTTATCTTCCTCAACAGACAGAAATAGATCGCACATTCCCATTGACGGTAAATGATGTGATTGCATTTGGAGCATGTCAAGCGAAAGGGTTTTTTAAAGAAATCAATCAAGAAACAAATGTTTCTATTCAAAAAGCGCTTGAAAAAGTTGGGTTAAAAGAAGCTGGTAGTCGATCTCTGCATACACTTTCGGGAGGTCAATTTCAACGCGTGCTTTTTGCGCGTACAATGTTACAAGATGCCCAAATTATTCTTCTTGATGAGCCGTTTGCTGCTGTTGATCGCTTTACAATAGAAGATCTTATCAAAATTATCAAAGAATGGGCAACTGAAGGACGGACAATAATTGTTGTTTCTCATGATTTGGAATTTGTGCAGACTTATTTTCCTCAATCTATTTTGCTGGCGCGACGTGTGATAGCTTATGGACCAACAGAAAAAGTTATAACGCTTAAAAATTTACGCCAAGCTCGACAAGTCTCTTATGAATGGGAAGAGTCAAATTTTCAGGATGATAAGACAATGCAGTTTTTAAAAAATGATGTATGATTTTTTTATCGAACCTTTTAATCATTATGCTTTTCTAAGACGTGCTTTAGTAGCATGTATCGCACTTTCCTTGGGATGCGCACCGGTAGGTGTCTTACTGGTATTAAGGCGGATGAGTTTAATGGGTGATGCTCTTTCACATTCTGTTTTGCCTGGAGTTGCCCTTGGTTATTTGTTGATGGGGCTTTCACTTCCTGCAATGGGGATTGGAGGGATGTTATCAGGTCTTTTAGTGGCGCTTTTAGCAAGTTTTATATCGCGACAAACGGTTCTTAAAGAAGACGCTAGCTTTGTTGGTTTTTATTTAATTGCATTAGCATTAGGGGCTATTCTTGTCTCAACTAAAGGGAAGAATATTGATCTTATGCATATCTTGTTTGGTTCAATTTTAGCGGTTGATAAAGCTTCTTTGATTTTGATTGCAAGTATTACAAGTGTCAGTGTACTTGTTATGGCTTTAATTTTTAGACCTTTAGTTTTAGAGTGTTTTGATCCAATTTTTATGACATCGATAAGTGGACGCGGCAGTCTATATCATCTTATTTTTATGGGGCTTGTTGTTCTAAACATGGTCTCTGCTTTCCAAGCTTTAGGTACTCTTATGGCTTTGGGAATGATGATGCTTCCAGCCATTACAGCACGTTTTTGGGCACGAGAAGTTTGGTCACTGTATCTGATTGCTATTCTCTTTGCTATTTTGTCTGGCTTTCTAGGGCTAATATTCTCATATCATTATAGCTGGCCTTCTGGTCCTGCCATTATCTTAGTTGCTGGTGTTTTATATCTTATAACTGTTATTGTTGGACCTTACGGTAGCTTAAGGTGTCGTCATACATGAAATTATGGAATTTTATATTATTAATCTTGTTGAGTTGTGGTTCCTCAAGTTCTGCGCATCCAAATTTAAAGGTAGTCGTAAGTTTTAGTATCCTTAAAGATCTTGTTGAAAATGTCGGCGCTGAATTTGTTACTGTTACATCGTTAGTAGGTCCTAATAGTGATGCTCATACTTTTGAACCAAGTGCAGAAAGTGCTCAGCTTCTTTCAGAAGCTAATCTCATCTTTATGAATGGTCTTGGTTTTGAAGGGTGGATGCCTCGTTTAGTGGAATCAACAAAGACAAAGGCACAAGTTGTCATTGTTAGTCAGCACATTAAACCTCGTACTTTTGAAATAAATTCAAGTCTAAGTTTTGATCCTCATGCTTGGCATGATGTTAAGAATACCATAACTTATGTTGATAATATTGAAAAAGCACTTTTAGAATTATTACCGGAAGCTTCTGAAATTATTCGAAGGAACGCTTCTAATTACCGTCAAAAACTCAGAGATCTAGAAGCTTGGATATATAAAGAACTTAAAGATATTCCATCTCAAAAAAGAATAATCATTACAGCTCATGATGCCTTTGGTTATCTAAGCGATGCTTATAAGATAAAATTTTTAGCGCCGCAAGGACTTACGACAGAAAGCGAACCTTCTGTACAAGAAGTTGTTTCATTAGTTAACAAAATTAAAGAATATAATGTAAAAGTTTTATTTGTTGAAAATATTTCGAATGAACGTTTGATTCGTCATATCGCAGAAGAAACAGGTGCAACGATTGGAGGGATGCTTTATTCTGATGCGCTTTCTGAAAAAGATCAACCTGCAGCCACCTACATTGATATGATGAAAATAAATATACAATTATTAAAATCTGGAATGTTAAAAAATAAGTAATTGGTGGAAGAATTCATAATACTTCTAATCAATAATTTTCATAATTTTTAAGATTATTTGTTATTTTTACAAATTTCCATTTACGAAGATTTTATCGCTTTTTAATTACTTTCTATTATCTTTTTCAATCTTTGTTTGACAAAGTGGGTTCTTTTAGTTATATTGTGCACGCATTACCTAAACAATCTTGGGGATTTAAAATGATTCAAAACCGTTCTTTTTCGAGTGGTGATCTTGTTGTATATCCAGCACACGGCGTTGGAAAAGTAATGTCGATTGAGATGCAAGAAGTTGCCGGTCATCAACTTCAAGTTTTTGTGATCTCATTTTCAAAAAATAGGATGACTTTGCGTTTGCCTATGAAGAAAGCGCAGGATGCTGGTTTGCGTGCTTTGAGTACGGAAAATGAAGTCCAAGAAGCTTTAGGAACGCTAAAGAAGAGAATAAAATCTAAAAAGGCAATTTGGTCACGTCGCGCTCAAGAATATGAAATGAAAATTTCTTCCGGTGAGCTAACTTCCATTGCTGAAGTTATTCGAGAACTGTATCGTAGCGGAGATCAACCTGATCAATCCTATAGTGAACGCCAAATTTATCAATCAGCGCTTCAACGTTTAGCTTCTGAACTTGCTGCTATTGAAGCTATTGATGAAAACCAAGTGATTGCAAGAGTAGAAGAAATTTTGCAAGCAGCATAATTTTTTACATTTCATGTTAAGGAAATGTAGAGATGCCCTTTTCTTGTGGGATTTAAGTTTATGAAACCACATGATATAGATCGTTTTTTTGCACTCCTTCTCTTCATCGGTAGCGGACTTATTTTCTGTATGATTGTTTTAGGGGGTGTTACACGCTTAACGGGATCAGGCCTTTCCATCGTTGAGTGGCAACCCTTTAGCGGCATCTTTCCCCCATTAACGCAACAAGAATGGGATATTCTTTTCTCTCAATATCAGAATTCGCCTGAGTATAAAAAGGTTAATTTTGGTATGGATTTGTTAGGGTTTAAGAAGATTTTCTGGCTTGAATTTATCCACCGATTGTGGGGCCGGCTCATAGGTCTATATTTCTTTTTTGTTATTATTTTTGTGATTAAAAATAACAAATTACATTCTCATTTGTGGTCTCTTTTAGGATTATGGGGCTTAGGAGCGCTTCAAGGAATAGTAGGTTGGTATATGGTTAAAAGTGGGCTTATAAATGATCCTCATGTAAGTCCATATCGTCTTTCTGTGCATTTAATGCTTGCTATTGTGACTTACAGTTGGGCTCTAAATTTAGGATTACATTTATGGTGTAAGCGCACGCAACGATGGGATTATCAAGCTCTTTTTGCTATATGCCTTGTTTTGCTCACTATTTTATTTGGAGGGTTTGTTGCAGGTCATAAAGCTGGCCTTGTTTATAATACTTTCCCCCTTATGGGACAGTCTTGGATTCCTGAAGAATTATTTTTTGAAACGCCTTGGTGGAAAGATCTTATCCATAATCCCGTTAGTATCCAATTTGTTCATCGACTTTTAGCGATTATCTCCCTAACATTTCTAGGATTTCTTGCTTTAAGCAGACAGGGGTTTTACAATGTTATTTTTGGCCTTGCTTTGCTTCAAGGAAGCTTAGGGATTTCAACACTTTTACTGAAGGTCCCAATATTCCTAGCTGCTACACATCAAGCTATGGGGATTGTATTATTAACAAGTTTGTGGCTTGTTTTTTATCAAAGCCATAATCCCAGGAAGCTTTTTCCCTTCAAGCCACTCAAGAAAAGCGCCCCCAGCTGTTGATAAATAACTAAACTTTTTACTGCATTTTGCATTTGTCAGGGCTGCAAGTGTTTCGCCTCCGCCGGCAATACTAAAAAGCTTTCCATCGTGCGTTAACTCAGCGACCGTTTGTGCAATTGCAGTGGTTCCTTGATCAAAAGGAGGCACTTCAAAAACGCCCAGAGGGCCATTCCAAACTACAGTGCGTGCTTGGCTTAGTTTTGTTTTAAAAAGGGAGACGGTTTCAGGCCCAATATCTAATATTTTAAAACTATCCGGGAGATTTGAAAGAGGCATGGTGACAAAATTTTGAGTTTCGTGCGAACCTGTTGCATCGATAGGAAGAATAATTTCAACTTGCTTATCGTGGGCGATTTTTTCAATTTCTTTTGCCGTTTCAAGCATCGCCGGTTCATAAAGAGAAGTACCAATAGCAATATTACGAGATTTTAAAAATGTATTTGCAATTCCGCCGCTCAATATAAGGAGATCTACTTTTTCAAGAAGGTTTTTCAAAAGATCTAGTTTTGTTGATATTTTAGAGCCGGCGACGATCGCTGCAAGGGGCTTTTGTGGGGCATTTAAAGCTTGCGACAGAGCTTTAATTTCTTTCGTCATCAAAAGTCCAGGGTAAGAAGGCAGGTATTGTGTAATAGCATCTACAGAAGCGTGCGCCCTGTGAGAGACAGAAAACCCATCGTTTACGTAAAGATCTCCTAGGGTCGCAAGTGCTTGAGCAAACTGGGAATCATTTTTTTCTTCTTCAGGATGAAAACGAAGGTTTTCTAATAAAATAACATCGCCGCTTTTAAGGTTTTGGATAATTTTTTGAGCTTGAGGGCCAATACAATCATCACCGAAAGAAACGTCTCTTCCCCAGCACTTTTCTAACGATGGTAAAAGCTGTTTAAGAGACATTTCAGGATTTATTTTTCCTTCCGGACGACCAAAATGAGAAATTAAAATAATGCGGGCACCTTGTTCACAAAGATAATCAATGGTTGGGATAAGGCTTGTAATTCGTGATGTATCCAGAGCTTCTCCATCTTTCATGGGAACATTAAGATCTACGCGCACAATAACTTTCTTATTTTTTAGATTTATTTGAAGAAGGTCGGGTAGATTCATAAAACTGTTCCTCTTTTTAATTTTTAAATATATGCAACATAACTTAGTAAAAAATTTCTTTCGAGCCTATTTTTTTCTAGCAGAATGACAAGCGCTTTGATAGTATGAGCAGCAAGTATATTTTAGCTGGCCTTCTCGACTTTTAAGAATGACCATCACGCTTCATAATTATTTTGCTTAATACGTGGTTTTAATGGAACAATCTATTGAAAAATATTCAATTTTTTCTCTTCCAAAAAGTATTTGGGGGATAGGATTTGTCACTTTATTGGTTAATTTATCTTCAGTGATAATCTTTAGCTTGTCTCCAATTTATCTGACAACAGTTTTGGGAGTTTCAACCTTTGATCTTGGTATTCTCGAAGGTTTTGTGGAGGCAACTTCTTGGTTTACAAGAATTTTTGCTGGAATTTTGAGTGACTATCTTTATCGACGTAAGCCTATCCTTGTTTTTGCTTATACGCTTTCAGCTTTGTCTAGGCCTATCTTTGCAATTGCGCCCTCGCTTGGATGGATTGCTGGAGCTCGCTTAATTGATCGTGTGAGTAATGGGTTACAAGCAACTCCGAGAGAAGCTCTTGTTGGAGATTTGGCGCCTAAAAACTTAAAAGGGACTTGTTTCGGATTGCGTCAAACTTTATCGATGATTGGTTCTTTTGCAGGCGCAGGCGTTGTTATGTTCTTGATGTATCAGACAAAAGGGAATTATGAGATCATCTTTTGGGCTGCTGCAGTGCCACCAATTCTTGCTGTTTTGGCGCTTGTATTTTTTGTCCAAGACTCTCCTATTGCTTCCAGACACCATGCAAAAATTTCTTTTTGGGCTCATCTTAAACATACGCGTCATCTTACAAAACAGTACTGGCGTGTGGTTTTCGTGGCTGGAATTTTTATGTTCTCAAATTATAGTGGGGCATATATGATTCTTCAAGGAACACACCAAGGTTTATCTCCTAGCCAGGTTCCTATTTTAATGGTTTTGCAAAATCTTTTCGCATTTGCTTCGGCCTATCCTATGGGACGTCTCTCTGATCGTTTTGATCGTCGCATTTTAATTGGAATTGGATTTATTATTACCATTATCTCGAATGTCTTTTTTGCTTTAGCACATGGCCCCATGTTTGTTTTAATTGGCGCATCTTTATGGGGATTACAAATGGGGATGACGCAAAGCTTACTTTTAACAAAAGTTGCTGATACGACTTTTACTGAAATTCGGGGGACTGGTTTTGGTATTTATTATCTTATTATTGGCGTAACTATTTTTCTATCAAATACGATAACAGGATGGATTTTTGCGCATCATAAACCCTCATTTGCATTTTGGTTAAGTGCATGCGTTGCTGGTTTTGCTACGATTTTACTTCCCTTCATTTCTTCTTCCCAAAAATTAAAAACTTAATTTAAAGAGCCCAAGTTTATGAGTACAATTATAAAGACAGATGTTGTTATTGTTGGTGCAGGTCCTGTTGGTTTGTTTGCCATTTTTGAGTGTGGGATGATGCGATTAAAGTGTCATGTTATTGATGCTTTGGAAATGGTAGGAGGTCAATGTGCGGCACTTTATCCTGAAAAGCCGATTTATGATATTCCAGGATTTCCCAATATCGCTGCACTAGAGCTTATTAATAATTTAAAGAAGCAAGCAGCTCCTTTTAGTCCTGTTTATCATCTTAATCAACAAGTAGAGGTTCTTGAGCCCCTTGCAGATGAACGTTGGTTAGTTAAAACTTCTGCAGGAACACAATTCGATACTAAAGTCATTATTATAGCTGCAGGTGTAGGTGCTTTTGGACCTAATCGCCCTCCCTTAGAAGGTATTGAAACTTATGAAGGGACTAGTATCCTCTATTATATCCAGAAGCGTGAACAATTTAAAAATAAAAGGGTTGTGATTGCTGGTGGGGGTGATTCAGCAGTGGATTGGGCTCTATCCCTTTCAGAAATTGCGAAAAAAGTTATGGTCGTCCATAGACGTGCAAAGTTTAGGGCAGCTCCTGAGTCTGAAGAACAATTGCACCGTTTAGTAGGACAAGGAAAAATAGAGCTTATTGTACCTTATCAACTTGATGGAATTGAAGGCCATAATGGTCAGCTTAATGCTGTCATTGTTAAAACATTAGAAGGTGAAAGCCGTAAGCTGGAAGCAGACTATTTATTACCATTTTTTGGACTTTCAATGAACTTAGGACCTATTAATCATTGGGGGCTCAACCTTGAAAAACATCATATTCAAGTGGATCCTGGAACATGTAAGACAAATCAACCAGGCATTTTAGCGATTGGTGATATTGCGACTTATTCACATAAATTAAAGCTTATCCTGACTGGCTTTGCAGAAGCAGCGCAAGCAGCTCATACTGCAAGATCCTTAGTTCATCCTGGTGAAGTTTGGCACTTTGAACACTCAACGACGCAAGGCGTTCCTCATAAAGAAACGGTTGCGGCTTAAGGAGTCTTCTGTCCTAAGCGACGTAAATTACGTTCAAGCTCTTCACCTCTAAGATCAAAGCCTATAAAAACTTTATATTTTTCACATTGATCCATGAGTTTGAGTGGAACAGGGATTGTTACCTCTGTTATCTTACGTTGAAATTTCTTTTTACCTTCAAATATAATTTCTAGGGGGAAGATTTTCTTTAAAAGAGGATTTTCTTTTTGATCCGTAATTGCAATAAAAAAGTTTCCATTGAGTTTAGATTGAGTTGTCTTTCTTAGAGCACTAAAGACGATGCGGAAATTAAGCTCGGCTTCTTTATCACTTTTTTGCGGAAATTCCGTGAAAGATTCGATCTCGAGACGAGCAACTTCATGTTTTAAAGTCTCATCACGAAAGCTTTGTTGGGCAAGCTCATGAATAATGCTTGTTGCAGGTGACAGGCAAGAACGATATTCTATCGGTTGAGAGTTTTGGCAACCTCCTAATAAAAGTAGAGCAAAGAATATAAGTGGTAAAAAGTATAGCATGGTATTTTTCTTTTCTTAAAATTATTGAAGAAGGTTAACATAAAAGAGTTGATTTGTGTTTTATCCGCAAGTACATCAAAAGAAGGCTTTTCCTTTCACAACCTCTACTTTATAGAGATTAGCTTGCACCATGTGGAGAACGGTCATAATTTAACTCCATTAAGAAATGAACATAGCTTACTGAAGCATAACTTTTAACACAAGATGATAAATATGGGACAGACATTGACTCAAAAAAATACTGTTGAGATTTTTACGGATGGTGCTTGCAGCGGAAATCCGGGACCAGGTGGTTGGGGTGTCATTTTACGGGCTGAAAATGGAGAAGAAAAAGAATTTTCTGGCGGCGAAATTAATACAACCAATAATCGGATGGAACTTAGCGCGGCTATTAAGGGGCTGGAGGCAATTAAAAAGCCAGTGCTTGTAAAACTCTACACGGATAGCCAATATCTTCAGAACGGGATGAAGCTTTGGCTTAACAAGTGGAAAAGCAATGGCTGGAAAACATCTGGTCGGGATGATGTAAAAAATATTGATCTTTGGCAAAGGCTGGATGCTTTAGCTTCTCAATATGAGATTGAGTGGCATTGGGTTAAGGGTCATGCAGGTCATCCTGAAAATGAGCGGGCTGATGTTTTGGCACGTAATGCAATTGTTCAAATAATGATGTCTCAAGAGCTTATTTCTTAATATTAAAGAGGAAAGCCTTGTAAAAGGCGAGGCCGTTCTCCTAAAAGTCCCATAGCATGGTGTGTCATAAAGCGTTTCACACCAGGAAGTCTATTCGCGAGGCGTAATCCTATCATTCGTAAGTTTCCTAGAGCTTTTGAATCATTTGAGAAAGACCTAATTAAAAGATCAGTAACACCTGTTAAGGTGACGATATCAGAACGACGCCACCTTTGGTATCTCTCAAGAATTTGGGCACTTCCTATATCAATACCTACGCGTGCCGCATCAACAACAACTTCTGCCAGGGTCACGGCATCTCGAAATCCAAGATTTAAGCCTTGTCCTGCAACAGGATGAATAACATGGGCAGCGTCTCCGATGAGAGCAAGTCTTTCTGCAATCAGCTGAGGGACAAAGACGCCGCTTAAAGGATAAGACCACCGTTGGCTAATCAATTCAATTTTTCCTAAATAATCTCCAAAAGCTGTTTGAAGTTGCTGAGAGAATTCTTGCTCTGATAAAGTTAAAAGGTGCTCACCATAATCTTTCTTAACGCTCCATACAAATGAACAGAGATCATTTTGCATAGGGAGTAAAGCAAGGGGGCCAGTTGGAAGAAAGTGTTCAAAAGCAATATTTTCGTGCAGATATTCCGTTTTCAGAACACCCACCAACGCCAATTGATGATAAGACCAATCATGCGCCTTTAAGCCAACTTGTTGGCGTGTCGTTGAATTACGTCCATCCGCAGCGACAACAAGAGGCGTTTTTAAGGATGTTTGTTTATCAAGAATGGCTTCTTGAAAGAAAGAATGGCACTTTAAACTTTGGACTTGTCCGGGAATATGACAGTCGATGAGATGATTATTAAAAATAGACTTAAAAAGAATTTGACGCAGATAACGATTCTCAATGATATAACCCATCGCGAGATTGTTTGAATCTTTCTCATCGTAATGAACATAACCGAGATGATTGGCTTGCGAAATATGAATTTTTTTAATAGGTTCGGCAAAGGGCAGCATTTCTTCCCATATACCTAAAGCTTTAAAGAGAAGATGAGAACCATGCGAGATGGCGAGTGTTCGTCCATCAAAACCTTTATCTAGGACATGAGCGGGTTCACAAGGATCAACAATCACGCTTTTGAGACCTGCTTGCGCGAGAGCTAAGGCGAGCGTTGCGCCAACAGGACCAGCACCAATAATAAGTGCATTTACATCTAAAGAAGACTTCATCATATGATAGAGAATAGACGATTTAAAAAAAATTAAATACTATTATTTCTATTTCATTTATACAGCGAAAATTTTTTAGTTATTTGAGATACAATCTCCCATTTCCCAAACACCCCAACAACATAATAGACATGTTCATCTTGGTTCTTTTTAGTAATATTTTCGATTTATTCCAAATTAGTACGGCCTTTCATGCACGAAAATCTCGATTCTTTCTCTGCCTTTACCTGGGTTGGCTCTCTTTAGTTTGATCATACCTATTTCCCTTGTATTTTTGATATGGGTCCCACCACAAGGCACTTGTGAAAATTCATTGATCTTCCAATATCTTTTTTCTGTTTTTTCGTCACTAAAGGCACTAATGACGACTTGGTTTGAATCGATAATTTTTTGCACGTCTTGCTCTAAGGCTTGGAGGGAATAAGACAGATTATGATCCCATTTAAAATCAATACGAGCTTTATCTTGTGAGATATGGGCACCTACTTTTAAAATGTCAGGAAATTTCTGACAGACTAATTCTAAAACAACTTCAGCTGCAAAATGAAGACGCATCAATTTATATCGACGTTCCCAATCAATAATTATTTTTACTTTATCGCCTACGTTTAATTTGTGTTTATGTGTAATAGTATAGTAGATCTCTTTATCAGCTTTGTGCGCTTTTAAAACTTGATAACCACCGATAGTTCCAGAATCACTTTCTTGTCCTCCAGAAAAAGCATAAAAAATAGTTTCAGCTAAAGTAATTTGATCACTGAAAACTGTCTGTACAGTTGTTTCCAGTTCCGTCAAATAAGGGTTTTGCCAAAAGATTTTTTTTGTCACAATTTATTGCTTTGAGTTTGGTATTGAAACGACTTGACCATTTGTTATTTTCAATAGGTCTTTGCTTTTTATGCAAAATACTGCATTTGGTGTGCCAGCGGCAGCCCACACTTCATCGAGTGCTAGAAGGTCTTGATCAATAAAAATCAGATCTATTGGGGTCTTATGGCCAATAGGGGGAATGCCACCTATAGCAAATCCTGTGATCTTTCTTGTAAAATCAGCATCAGCTTTAATAATGCCTTCTTTTGCGTAAGATTCTATTTTTTTCTCATCCACTTTATTTGAACCTGACACCAACACCAAAGTAGGTTTAGCGGTATCTTTTGTTTTGAAAATAAGCGATTTCTCAATTTGAGAAATAGAGCATCCAATGCTTATGGCTGCGTCATTCGCTGTTCTTGTACTGTTTGGAAGTTCTAAGACTTTGCATGTCAAGCCAGCTATGTTTAAAGCCTCTTGGATACTTTGTGCGCTTTTTGCAAGTTGCTGGTTCATTTTTCCTCTGTGCTTCAAGTTAAGGGTTTACATTTTGTACGCTATAACGCACATTAGGGTAATCTAACATTGTGCGTTATAGCGCACAAGTGTTTTTATAGATAGGTAAGATGTGGACAATCCGACCGAAAAAATATCAAGTACATTAAAGTTACTTCGCGTAGAGAGAGGCTGGAGTTTAGATGTTGCTAGCCAAAAAACTGGCGTAAGTAAAGCTATGCTTGGGCAAATTGAAAGGGGCGAGTCAAGTCCCACAATAGCAACACTTTGGAAAATTGCGAGCGGATTTGATGCATCTTTTTCCTCTTTTATAGAAGATTTAAAGCCAATTAAGACCGATTTTACGCATCACAGTCACTCATTTAAACATCTGCATCCCCAAGATGATAAAATCAGGGTCATGCCAATTTTTGCATATGATGAATCCTTACGATTTGAAGCCTTTATAATTGAATTGTTACCTGGATGTGAACATCTATCCCCGCCTCATCAGAAGGGAGTAATTGAACATATTATTGTCTCAAGTGGTGAAATAGAAGTATTCATAAATGGTGCATGGCATGTTATTCAGCAGAATGAAGGGTTGCGTTTTAATGGCGATATACCTCATGGATACCGGAACATATCAGACTCAAAAGCTGTATTCCATGACATGATTCATTATCGTAAATTATAGCTTTTTAGTATATTATTGAAGATTCAGTCACAGTAGAGAAAAAAGGAATAATCAATGACGCCGATGATGGCTCAATACCATCGCATTAAAGCTGAACATCCCGATGATCTTTTATTTTATCGGATGGGTGATTTTTATGAACTCTTTTTTGAGGATGCCGTTAAAGCTGCTCAAGCTTTAGATATTGCTTTAACTAAACGCGGCAAAAATGAAGGCGAAGATATTCCCATGTGTGGCGTGCCGGCGCATGCCGTTGAGGGGTATCTTGCAAGACTTGTACGACAAGGTTTCCGTGTGGCTATTTGCGAGCAAGTTGAAAACCCAGAAGAGGCGAAAAAGAGAGGTCCAAAAGCTGTCGTACAGCGTGATGTCATCCGTTTGGTCACGCCAGGAACTTTAACAGAAGATAATTTGTTAGAAGCACGTCGCCATAATTTTTTGTGCGTTCTTTTAGAAGATCCTACTCAAAAAGAGAATAAATTTGCGCTAAGTTTTATGGACATTTCAACAGGTGCTTTTTTCGTCGAAAGTTGCGCTGAAAAGAAATTGGCTGAAACACTTTTCCGTATTTCGCCTTCAGAGCTTGTTGTGCCGGAAAAATTATGTCAAAAACAACAATTATACGACCTCTTTTTAGCCTGGAAAAATATTCTTTATCCTCAAGCTGAGAGCCGCTTTGATCACCATAATGCGCAAAAACGTCTTCAAGAAAATTACGGCATTAAAACGTTGGAAGGCTTTGGGGCATTTTTGCCGCATGAAATAACAGCAGCAGGTGCTTTGTTAGAGTATGTTTACCTCACACAAAAAGGCGGCATGCCGAAATTATGTCCATTACGGCGTCTTAAGGCTTCTGAGTTTATGGAAATTGATACCGCGACCAGACGTAACCTTGAGCTTACAATGACGCAACAAGGTACCTATAAAGGAAGCCTTCTGAGTGTGATTGATAGGACGTTGACCGCGCAAGGCGGACGGCTTTTAGCCCTTCATCTTTCCCATCCTTTAACAAATATGATGCGCCTTAAAATGCGCCTCGAGATGGTTGGTTCCCTTAAAGAGAATACTTCTTTACGAACAAAGCTTAGAGACACTTTAAAAACAACACCTGATTTCGAAAGATCTTTGTCTCGACTAAGCTTGGGACGAGGAGGACCACGAGATTTGGCGTCGTTGAGGGAAGGCTTAACAATTGCAACACGTCTTCAATCCCAACTTCAAGTTTCAAAAGATTTACCGCAAGGTTTTTTGAAAATTCAACAGCTTTTAGGCGAGCATTCCGTTTTGATTGATCGCCTTACAAGAGCGCTGGCAGAAGATCTTCCTTATTTTGCAAGAGATGGTGGCTTTATCCAAAAAGGGTATCATGAAGGTCTTGATGAAGCGCGTCTTTTAAAAGATGAAGGTCGTAAACTTATTGTTAATTTGCAAACCAAGTATGCTCAGGATCTTGGCATTTCATCGTTAAAAATTAAGCATAACAATATTATTGGTTATCATATTGAAGTGACTGCTGCTCAGGCTTCTAAAATGGGTCCAACATTCATTCACCGCCAAACGATGGCGAATGCTATGCGTTTTACGACAGTTGAGTTAAATGAGTTTGAACAAAAGCTCACTTCTGCTTCTGAACATGCTTTGGCCATTGAATTGAAACTGTTTGAGGATCTTGTGACAGAAGTATTGGGCAGAGCAGCAGAAATCCAAGAAGCTGCTCAAGCGATTGCAAGTCTGGATGTTTCTTCATCTTTAGCCCACCTGGCGACTACGGAAAATTATTGCTGCCCAGAGATTGATGAGTCCACGGCTTTTGAAATTATTGAAGGACGTCATCCTGTTGTAGAAACCTCTCTTAAACAAGCAAACGCCAGCAAGTTCGTGACGAATAATTGTGTGATGAATCCACAGTCAACCATTTGGCTTTTAACGGGGCCAAATATGGCTGGGAAAAGCACATTTTTAAGACAGAATGCTCTCATCGTTCTGCTCGCACAAATTGGCTCCTTTGTTCCTGCAACCAAAGCACATATTGGCCTTGTTGATCGACTTTTCTCACGTGTTGGAGCCTCTGATGATTTAGCGCGCGGCCATTCCACTTTTATGGTTGAGATGGTTGAGACAGCGGCTATTTTAAATCAAGCGACACAACGCTCGCTCGTTATACTTGATGAAGTTGGGCGAGGGACGTCGACTTATGATGGTCTTTCGATTGCGTGGTCAACGTTAGAACATCTGCATGAGATCAATCAAAGTCGCGCCTTGTTTGCAACCCACTATCATGAATTGACAGAGCTGGAAGAGAAGTTAAAGAATTTGAAGTGTTATACGATGAAAGTCAAAGAGTGGGAAGGCGATGTTATATTCCTACATGAAATTATTGAAGGTACGGCCGATCGTTCCTATGGTCTCCATGTTGCAAAGTTGGCTGGGATGCCGTCTTCTGTTGTAAAGCGGGCCGAAATTCTTTTGAAAGAGCTTGAGAACAAAAGTACTAAATCAGGAAAGGTTAAGATTTCTGAACTTCCGCTTTTTACAATGTCTAATGTTTCTCAAAAACCACCAACTCCCTCTTATTCACCGATTGAGCAGAAATTACAGGCCTTATCCTTAGATGAAATAACACCGCGCCAAGGACTTGAGCTTTTGTATGAATTAAAGGCTTTGCTAAAAAACAGTGATGCAGCTTAAAAAGTAATGAAGAAGCTAACATCCTCAACTCCAGGCTCAGAATGTTAGCTTTTTTTATTTAATAAGGAATATTATGTTTAAGAATATATCGATGAGCTTTTTCTTGATCATTTGTATAACCAAATAAACCCTTTTTAAGGCCGTGAGCTTTAAGGTAAAATGCCCATGGTACACCTTGGCTCTTAGCTTTTGTAATGATATCTCTAATAATTCCATCTACACGTATGATACTTTGATAATCACTATAATAATAGTCACCTGACGTCATCAACATTTTCATTCGCAACTCATCACTTAACTCTGTATCTTTACTCATTAATGATTGAGTGATTTTGTCTGCTTTAGTTGAATCTTTTTCGTAACCATAATCTTCTTTCCACAATCCCTGATATTGTCTTACAATGGCGTCAAAATCATTTTCAGCAGCTAGCTTTTCATTTAACCTGAACATTTCTTTTGCTTGCTCAGGGGTAGGTTCTTTATAAAAAGAACGATCCCATAATAATGTTTCGCCATTCTCTTTTTTTAAACGAACACGCTCAAACTCCCAATCTTCATAGCACTTCTCGTCATCTGGTAAATCTTTAAGTTTCATCCCAAGAAATTCTTCAAAACACCCATATTCTTTAACGCGTTGAACATACCAGTGAACAAAATTGCTTTGGCTCTTCCCTCGCAAATAATAATGTAAATATCTGTCTACATATCTCCACCATGTTTGAAAAGGAGCGTCTCGATTTAAATCATACGTTTCATATTTAAGAGTTAATTGTTTAAACCTTTCTTTATCATAGAGAAAGTTTGCATGTAATTGCACGCGGCAGTACTGACGAATGACATTTTGACGAATAACATCTTCTGATGGAGGCGACTCTTTAGGACAATCTGTAAGGAATCTCTTAGCAACCTCACGCCAAACCCAAGGAAAATCAAAACTGTTTCCGCCATGTGATACCTTGAGTAAAGAGTTAATGTCCTCAAGCGAGAGATGCTGAGCCACGAAAGGCTTTACCTCATCTGGGAGGGCAGCAAAAAAGTCTGTTTCATCGTTACTTGAAGACGATGAAGAATGTGTTTGACTGTCTTCTTGTTGCTAGGAAGAAAGATGACTGCGAAAGCTAACAATTTCAGATGAATCTGTTGATGACTCAACCTTTACAGTGAAGGCATCTTCCTTACCTTCTTGTTGGATATCATCTTCAACTTTTTCTTTAGAAGAGCTGTTTGTCGTTGATGAACTCTCTTTCAAGAACAGTTTTTTGTCATCTTCCTGGGGTTCAGAGGCAAGAAGAAGGGTTTCGCTGGCGAAAAGAACTGTAGTTGACAGTAAAAGGGTAAGCAATGATTGACGAATGATAACTCCTAAATAATATGAATTTAGCCGTAACTTAACCAAATTGACAAATATAATCAAGAAAAACTTTAAATTTCTTAATTATGAAGCGCCTTTCAAAAGATTTAAGCTTGCTTTGTTCTTGATCATTTATTACTGAATCGGCATACCGACCGAAGAACTTCTTTAGCCTATTATTGGATCTGTCGACATTTAAGCATAAAGGAGATATAGTAAGCCCATCAAGGGGGATAGACTATATGCTTTATGACTTAAGA
>MKUV01000054.1 GCA_001898725.1 Caedibacter sp. 37-49 | reverse complement strand
TGCAAACCACATCTGCAGGCCAAATGCAGCACATAATCTTCCAAAAACTCATACTTCAGGAACGACTAGCTAATTTTCCTTGATAAAGCCCAAGAATACCTATGAGCGTTTGATCTAGAAAGGCTCTTAGAACAAGCTCTTGCACACTTGTCTGGGTCAATAAATTCGTATAGGCATGCATTCCAAGAGATTTTTCTGCTTGATACGACGTTAGAAAGCTTGTCTAAGAATCTTGTAAAGCTTCAAGTCGCAACTGAAAAAAAATCTCTAGATCATTATTATTGAGGCGGCGTGTATAGACTTCGGGATTCATGATTTATCTTTCTTCTATTCACAAGCGCCTTATAAAACCTTAATCCTCACCCATCCTGAGCGCAGCTAAGAAAGCACTTTGAGGAATCTCGACCTTTCCAAATTGGCGCATCCGCTTCTTACCGGCTTTTTGCTTTTCAAGCAGTTTACGCTTACGAGAAATGTCACCACCATAGCATTTTGCGAGAACGTCTTTCCTTAAGGCTGAAATGGTTTCACGTGCAATGACTTTCGCGCCGATAGCCGCCTGAATTGGAATTTTAAAGAGTTGCCGAGGGATAAGATCTTTAAGACGAGCACAGAGCGCGCGCCCGCGATTTTCAGCTTGTGTGCGGTGAACGATGCAGGAGAGGGCATCGACGGGTTCAGCATTGATTAAAATGGTAAGCTTAACAAGATCACCTTCGCGATATTCATCAATTTCATAGTCAAAGCTCGCATAACCGCGAGAGACAGACTTAAGACGGTCGTAAAAATCAAAGACAACTTCGTTCAGAGGAAGACGATAAACAACCATGGCCCGGTTGCCTACATAGGTAAGGTCGATTTGCTCGCCTCGACGTTCGGTGCATAAGGTCAAGATTGAGCCCAAATGCTCATCAGGAACTAAAATAGTGGCTTTAATCCAAGGTTCTTCAATCGTATCGATTTTAACAGCATCCGGAAAATCTGCAGGGTTATGGAGTTCAATTTGCTCGCCATTTGTAAGACGAATGCGATAGACAACGCTGGGGGCCGTCGTTATTAAATCAAGGTCATATTCACGTTCAAGACGTTCTTGAATAATTTCAAGATGCAAAAGCCCTAAAAAGCCACATCGAAAACCAAACCCAAGTGCTGCTGAACTTTCAGCTTCGAAGCTAAAGCTCGCATCATTAAGGCGTAGTTTTGCAAGGCTTTCCCGTAAGTTTTCAAAATCATCTGCTTCAGCAGGAAAGAGGCCGCAAAACACAACAGGAATGCTGGGTTTAAATCCTGTGAAAGGATGTTCGGTGGGGCGTCTTTCTTCAGTAATCGTATCGCCGACTTTACAATCTGCAACGTGCTTTATACTGGCGGTAATGAAGCCAACTTCTCCTGGATAAAGAACATCTACCATGACCTTTTTGGGGGTAAAGACACCCACACTGTCGACTTGATGAACGGCACCTGCGGCCACCATTTTTACTTTCATACCCTTTTTTAAAACACCATCTTTAATGCGGACAAGAATGATGACGCCTAAATAAGGATCATACCAGCTATCAATCAGCAATGCCTTCAAAGGTGCATCCAAATCACCATCTGGTGCAGGAAGTTTCTTCACTAAAGCTTCTAAGACATCTTGAATGCCTATTCCAGTTTTTGCTGAGATTGAGACAGCTTCTGAAGTATCAAGGCCAATCACATCTTCAATTTGTTTCTTAACGCGGTCAGGATCAGCAGCAGGGAGATCAATTTTGTTAAGAACTGGAATTATCTCATGATTATTATCAATGGCTTGATACACATTTGCTAGAGTTTGAGCTTCAACGCCTTGGCTCGCGTCAACGACCAAAAGCGAGCCTTCGCAAGCAGCGAGGGAGCGGCTAACTTCATAGGCAAAGTCCACATGCCCAGGCGTGTCCATAAGATTGAGCTGGTATGTCTGACCATCTTTAGCTTTGTAACTTAATCTTACTGTTTGAGCTTTAATGGTAATTCCGCGTTCACGTTCAATATCCATGCTATCAAGAACTTGATCAACCAATTCGCGCTCACTCAAGCCACCACAGACTTGAATAAGGCGATCAGCCAATGTTGATTTTCCATGATCAATATGAGCAATAATTGAGAAATTGCGAATATGCGTCTGAAGGGTCATGTGCGTAACTGGGCTCCGATCTGTTGTGCGGCCGAAATAATTTTATCAGAAAGATCAGAGATTTGAGCCTCTGTCAAGGTGGCCTCTTGAGGTTCGAGTCGAATGGAGATTGCAATCGACTTTTTACCTTCTGAAATGCCTGATCCTTGATAAATATCAAAAATACGGATCTCTTTAATTAAGTGCGGATCAATTTTCTGAAGACCAGAAAGCAACTTTTCTGCTGGAATCTGATGATCAAGAATAAAAGCAAAATCGCGTTCAACCACTTGGTAAGGACTTAAAGTCAAAGATTTTTTACGAAAATCTTTCTTAGAGGTTGGGACAGCCTCCAAAAAGCATTCAAAAGCAACGACAGGAACCTCTAAATCGAATTCTTTTAAAATGGTAGGATGGATTTCTCCAAAAGAAGCCAGCGTAAGCTTTGGCCCCAATTTTAAAGAAGCTGACCGCCCCGGATGATACCAATTGGGCGCCTCAGCGACAATTTGAGGTGTTGAGGCATCCACTCCAAATGATGATAATAATGCCAAAATATCTGCTTTTATATCAAAGAAGCCAACAGCCTGTTGAAGAGTTGTCCAATGCTTTATTTGGATATCGCCTGCGCGAAGACCGGCAACAACAAGCGTTTGTGTTTCAGCTTGAAACTGATGGCCAACTTCAAAAAGAGCTGGACTTTTAAGCCCTCGTGTAAGATTGCGTCCTGTCGCTGCCAAAAGATTTGGAAGTAAAGAAGGTCGCATGTCTGAAAGATCAGCACTAATTGGATTATCGATTTTTAAGACGGGAAGTCCACCATTAAACAGTTTTGCTTGCTTTTCAGCAAGAAAGGACCACGTGAAGGCTTCAGAGAATCCGCGGCTAGCGAGCGTCCGTTTCGCAATCCAACGACGTTTTTGAGAAACATTGACGCTAGCGTCAAGGGACATTTTTTCTTCAGGGCTTGGCACTGGTAAATCTTCTAAAGGAATAGCATCATACCCTTTGACACGTAAGATTTCTTCAACAAGATCAGCACTTCCTTCAAGATCTTTACGCCAAGAAGGAACGCGTACGTCATTTTGTGTAAACTGGCATCCTAGTTTTTCTAGAATAGTGCGGCTCTCTGATTCGGGTAAATGCAGGCCACCTAATGTCGCAATGCGTTTAAAATCAAAATGTATAGTTCTCGAAGCATTAGGCAGTGCTCCAGCTCGAACAACTTCGCTTGGCTCACCGCCACAAATGTTTAGAATAAGTTGCGTTGCTTGTTCCATGCATTCGTCAATAATGGCTGGATCAACGCCTCGTTCTAGTCGATAGCGTGAATCTGTTAAAATTCCTGTTTTACGACCCGTCATGGTAATGCTAATAGGATCAAAAAGGGCGCATTCTAAAAACGCATTTTGCGTTGTTAATTGGGCGCCGCTTTCAAGCCCGCCGATAATACCCCCAATAGCTACAGGACCTTGTTGATCAGCAACAATTGTCATACTCTCATCTAAGGCGTAATTTTTATCATTAAGAGCTAACAAGGATTCATTTGTATGTGCAGTTCTAACCGTAAGATTTCCTTTAAGTTTATCAGCATCAAAAATGTGCATGGGGCGACCACGATCAAAACAAATGAAATTTGTAATGTCGACCAAAGCTGAAATAGGACGGATTCCAATAGACTTTAGCTTTTTCTGAAGCCATTGTGGACTTTCACAATTCTTAAGGCCACGAATGAAACGACCTGTGAAATAAGAGCATGCTTGAGAAGGGGCGAGGGAAACCGTAATCGGGCTTTTATAAGTTCCTGAAATGATAGGAACTTTAAGCTCTTTAAGAGTACCAAGTCCTGTTGCAGCAAGATCCCGTGCAATACCTCTAACGCCTAAGCAATCACCGCGATTTGGTGTTACTTCAACGTCTAAAATAGGATCGTCGAGTCCTATATAGACAGCAAAGTCGATACCGATTGGCGCCTCTTCTGGAAGCTCAAGAATGCCTTCTGAAGTGTCTGCAAGTTCCAATTCTTGTTCAGAACACATCATGCCATGGCTTTCGACGCCTCGGACGGCGGCAATTTTCATGACCATACCATTGCTTGGAATGGTCAGACCTGGAAGGGCAAGAACGCCTTTCATTCCTTGACGGGCATTTGCACCTCCGCAAACCACTTGAAGTTTTTCAGACCCCGTATCAACCATCAAAACCTTAAGGCGATCAGCATCAGGATGAGGTTTAGCTTCAATTATTGAAACAATTTTAAAGCCTTTGAGGCGTTCTCCAGGGTATTGAATACTATCAACAACCAGGCCAAGGTGGTTGAGACGTTCAACAATTTCTTCAAGCGGAGCTTGTGTTAATAGATGTTCCTTAAGCCAAGAAAGTGCCAGTTTCATTCGGATGCTCCTTCCATTAGAGCTTCAAAAGGAGAGAAGCCGTAGTGTCTAAGCCATCTAAGATCGGCTTCGTAAAAAGAGCGTAAGTCAGGAATGCCATACTTCAGCATCGCAACTCTCTCAATTCCCATTCCAAAAGCAAAGCCTTGGTACTTTGTTGAATCAATCCCGCAATTTTCCAAGACCTTTGGATGAATCATGCCGCATCCTAAAATTTCTAGCCAATCTTCTCCTGGTCCTACAATCAGTTGCCCATCCTTACGATAACAAGCAATATCAATTTCCGCCGAAGGTTCTGTAAAAGGAAAATATCCTGGACGAAAGCGTAAAGGAAGCTGGGGTTGATTAAACATTTTTTCACAGAAGGTTTGAAGGCACGCTTTTAAATGCCCCATGTGAACGCCTTCTGCAACGTATAATCCTTCAATTTGGTGAAAGGTTGGTGTGTGGGTTGCATCATAATCACTGCGATAAACGCGCCCTGGAGCAATAATTCGAAGCGGGGGCTTTTTATTAAGCATTGTTCGAATTTGTACCGGCGAGGTATGCGTTCTTAAAACACGTCTTTCTTTTCCAGCCTCAAGTGGCGGCAAATAAAAAGTGTCATGATCCTGACGGGCAGGGTGCTCTTGCGGAATATTAAGCGCTGTGAAATTGTAGAAGTCATCTTCGATATCAGGACCTTCAGCAACAGAGAAGCCCATATTTTTAAAGATTGAAATCATTTCGAACATCGCTTGAGAAATCGGGTGAATCGTGCCCAATGCTTGCGGACGTGTAGGCAAAGTAATATCAATTTTCTCTTTCTCAAGACGTTCTTGAAGTTGAGAAGCCTCGAGTATTTCTTTTTTTGCTTCTAAGCTCGCGGTAATTTGATCCCGCACAGCATTTAGTTGAGCGCCACGTTCTTTACGTTCTTCAGGGGTGAGAGACCCTAAAGTCTTCATGAGAAGTGAAATCTCACCTTGCTTACCCAAAGAGTAAACACGAATCGTTTCAAGCTCTTGAAGTGTAGAAGCATTGTTTATTTGCGTGAGCAAACGCTCAGCAATGAATTTAAGTTCATTCATTTCCTTATCCTGTTATCAATAAAGGTGGTGCGATTATGCCATAGATTTTTAAAATGTCAGCAAATGAGTGACAAAACAGCCCCCAACTTTCTTATTTATGTAAATTTTTATTACAAATCTTGTAAGGTGCGCTCTTAACCTTACTTTTATACTGTAGCATAGAAGTTGTATTTTTAGAAGCAAAAAATGAAAAATGTACTAAAAAAATTACTAACTAAATCAAATAATTATCCTTGATTTTTGGGAGCTTTTAGGCAGCCTTTCCGAACCACCATTTTTTTGCGCCGCTCATTGCATTTGAAAGGATAGAAGAGCCAGCTTTTTTTGCGGCTTTAATTAAGGTAGGCGTTGCACTCGTATAGTAGGTTAAATTTTTAGCACCTTGATAAGAAGCATTTGCAAGCAAAGGATCGGCTGTCCAAAGCAAAGTACCATGATAGGCCATTTGTGCAAAAGCTTCATCAGCAGATAGAGAGAGAATATAGTTCCCCATATATGTACCCGCACTTGTAAGGCTGTTTTTTAAAATAGCGCTAAATGGCTCAGAACCTGTGCTAGGCTTTTGAGAAAACCCTGTTGCCGAATCAATCATGTCGGGCAGGGTATACCCAAACAAAGCAGCTCCAAAACGGGGAACATTCGCAAATATTCTGACTGGAATCGTATAATGAGATAAATATTTTTCATATATCATAGAGCTTCCAATGCCACTCAAAACTTTTATACTATAGAATACAGAACTTTTTATGTTGTTGTAAGAAGAAGAGCTATGATCTCCTAAGGCATCTTTTGAAAGTTGAGTCTTTGTTAAGAGGTCATCAGATTTAAGTTCTTTAAGAGTCTTTAAGTGTGGTGTTGGAGAAGGCGTGTCTAGAGGCTCTAAAAGACGTGCAGCATGCAAGGGCATATTTAAGGAAGTTTGACTAAGCATGATGACAGCGAGCAATTTTATTTTACATTTCATGGTTGCACCTCATATTCCTAAATTAATCTTATCCTGTTTAAAAAATTTTAATGTTTTAATTACCAACCTCTACCATTCCACCAGCTCTTTACAACATTTAAAGAGCCAGAGACGAGATCAGGAACGGTATATCCTATAACTTTTGCAATCAGGTTACTTGTACCTGTGTAATACATAAAGTTTTCAACGCCTTTGAAGGAAGCGGAAGCAAGCACATTATCACCTGTAAAGAATAGGACACCGTAATATGCCGTATTTGCAGAAATTGTCGTGATAGGCGTATTTAAATAGTAATCAGCGACTTGGGTTGTGATAAGTTTAACGCCAGTTTCTAAAACTTCTTTTGCTAAGTTAAAAATGTTTTTAGAGCTAGGTTTTTCGGTTGCTTTGACACCTTCTTCAAGGACATCCGGGGATCTAAAACCGACAATTGCAGTGCTATCTCTTACAACTGGAAACACTGTTTCAGAAGCTCCTAGTCGTGCAGATTTAGCAAGCCATTGGCTTCCTGTTGCTGAAAAAACAGCCGTTTCAACACTATCTAAAGCATACTTACTTAAAGGAGCTTCAAAAAGGATAGGGCTTGCAATAGCGCCAACAACTTTAGCGCCTGCTTTTGCAATACGATAAGGCCATGATTTTGTTTGATTAATCTCTTGAATATCTTGATATGAAAACTTGATCCGTAGCGTTTTATTGGGTGTGTACTCGCATCTTGCAGTGATTTTAGGTTTATTCGAGATCTCTAAGCGATCAAATTCCGAAACAGCCTTTAATGGTCCATTTATGACTGTAAGGTTTAGGGCGGTCAGTAATAAAACATTTTTTCTAAAGTTCATGTTAATTCTCCCCTTTACTTTAAAAAACTATTCGTATTAAAGTAAAAAATAAATCATAAGTATTAAATTATAGTTAATTTAAAGTAACAATTATTTTTTTATTTAATATTAAATTGTAAATTATGGGATAACTATATATTTACATTGTTATTTCTAAGAAAGTAAATTATTTCTTCTTTATTTTTCATGTTTTGGAGAATTACCGCTTGGTAAAGATAATAACTTACCATTTTAGGAGGGCGCCCATAAAGACTTGTCCATTCATTTTTCAAAGCCATAATTAAAGTATGATGCTGTGGTGTCATTTTATTTTTAAGCTCAGCCATAACTAATTGATTTGCTTTCAAAGTTAATTGATCAAGCGCCCACAAATCAATTTTCCAGAAATCTTGTATAGATGGATCAAAAGCCATCATGCTAAGGCAAAAACCTTTGGTCATCGGAGGGCGAGGGTAATTAAAAAAGTCAATATACTGTGCTCTTTTAATGTCTTTTTCTTTAATGAGTGCAGCGCAGATATGGCTCAGAATGTCTTTTGGATTATGGTTATGTTCAAAGCTTAATTGAACATCAATATCATGCCATGTTATGGTATTTAGAAAATAACTTCCCGTAAAATAAATCGGACCATGACTTTGAAGAATATGAAAACAGGGAGACGTTTGAATAAAGTCTTCTGCTTTTTGTTGGATGTTCATAGGAATGACCTTAAATCTATATAGATGTACAAGCTAGAGAATTTATCATGATGCGTTTTTCTATAAAAGAAGTCTCTTCTTATAAATTTACAAACTAAACTTTTGTTTAAGAGAAGCTTGTAAATGTTTATAAAGAGCATCAATCTTTTGAGCGCTCGTGTTTCGTTTATTAAAAACATAAAAGACTTCTATTTGAGGGCCTTCAAGCTGCGGTAGAATTTGGACTAATTCAGCCTTTCTTAAATGAATCCATTCTTGAGGGAATTGTAAGATTCCATAGCCTTTACAAGCCGCATTTAAGAGGCCACTTTGGGAAGTAAACTGTAGAAATGGCTTTCTAGGGCGACCTGAAGTACTGCCGGCATATAAAAGCCAGGTTAACCAATCTCCATATAAAATTGATTTTTGTTTATCTAAACTAAAAACTAATAGACGATGATGATCTAAATCTTGAGGCGTTTGAGGCACACTAAATCTTTCTAAGTATTGTGAACTCGCCCATAATTTATGATGGTGGGTGAAGAGGGGGCGTTGTTCAAGATCTGGGCGATAAGGAATGAAAGACCTTATTGCGACATCAGCATCTTCTGTGTCAAAAGAGTCAGAAACTGTCTTTATCTCTAAATCCAATTGAGGATATTTTTCGAGAAACGGTAATAAATGGTTTATTAATTCAAGTTCAGCTAGAAAAGGTGTCGTAATTATTTTAAGGTCACCTTTAATTTCATTATCATTATTGTAAAAGCTTCTTAAAAACTCTTCATTATCATGAATTAATTTATCAGCATATTGAAAGATTTTTTTTCCATCACTTGTAAGGGTAAGGCCGCGAGGGTTCCTTTTAAAAAGTTGTACTTTCAGTTGATGTTCTAATAATTGAATTGCGCGGCTTAAAGAAGATTGACTTGTGTTAAGGACGCGTGAAGCTTTAGTTATATTTCCTGCTAAAGCAACAATATGAAAAATTTTTAAGAGTTCAAGGTTCATTACATGATTCATAATAAATTTATCTGTTTTAATAATATAGTATGTCTAATAAATACTTATTAAAGTATTAACAAATTATAACGAAATGCATTGTACGCATATCAAATATTCAAAATAAACATTAGACACTAAATTAGGATAAGTATATATTGATAACGTGAACCAGCTAGCTTCTCTATATTCCCTCCCCTAACTTGCTGGTTCATCTTTTCTTTTTTCACTTCAACGTATTACATTTATTTAAATTATAAAAAATAATTTTTTGAAATTTTTACTTTGTTTGAAATGAAAAAACCCCTTTTTATTAAAAAAAAGGGGTTTTTAAGATAGAAAATAAATGGATTAAGCGGCTAAAGCTTTAGTTGCTTGATTTACAATCGCTTCAAAAGCTTGAGGTTCACGAGCAGCCAGATCAGCTAAAACTTTGCGATCAACTTCAATTCCAGCTTTATGAACACCGTTCATGAATTGTGAATATGTAAGGCCGAATTGACGTGCAGCAGCATTAATCCTCTGAATCCATAGAGCACGGAAATTGCGTTTGCGCGTACGGCGATCGCGATAAGCATATTGAAGTCCTTTTTCAACGGCTTGAATAGCTGTGCGATAACAATTTTTGCGACGGCCAAAATAGCCAGAAGCCATCTTAATAATTTTTTTATGTCGAGCGTGGGTTGTTGTCCCTCTTTTTACACGGGCCATGGGTATCTCCTTTTAAAGTCCGTAAGGAATAAAGTTACGTTTAATGATTTTAGCGTCTTGCTCGCACATCACGGTTGTTCTGCGTGCATTGCGAATCATTTTTTGTGTACGTTTAATCATACCATGGCGTTTACCGGCTTGAGCCATTACAACTTTACCTGTGCCAGTCAACTTAAAGCGTTTTTTAACGCTACTTTTGGTTTTGAGCTTGGGCATTTTCATTCCTTTTATAAATCAATTGAAATAAATATAGTGAGTGGATAGGCATGCCCTAAAATTTAAAATAATTTTACGCCACGCCACTCATAATGCCTTTTTATAGCAAGCTTTGTTGCCTTAATCAACCCTTGAAATTTGAAAGTTTGTAAACCTTAAACTAACTTTAAAGTTCAAATTTAATCTTATTTTTCCTTTAAAACTGCCATATGTAAAAAATGCAGCGTATGCATGCGATAGCTGTAATTGAAACTTCATTATTTTTGCCTATATGTAAAGTGAAGATAGTAACAACAATATGGAGTTTTAAATGAGAAACCCTAACACTCTTAAAATATATGCCGCAGTAAGATTAGGTTCTTTGCTTTTAATGGGAACAGCTTATGCCGGAGGTAACTCTCCAATGCTGCAAGATGAATTTACCGACCATAGTCATGTTATGGTTGCACCTCAAAGCCATCAACAAGGTCCAGAATTTGACGCTTTAGTTCAAAGTACTTTAAAGCAAGCTGATATGGGGGCGCAGCAAGGAAAAGTTCAAGAAGATGAAGGAAATCGCCCAATTCGAGTCCTTTCTTTAGATGGGGGTGGAATTCGTGGTGTAGGCGTTGCTGAGATTTTAAGTGTCATAGAGGCTCGTGTAAAGGCACTTGCAGGAAAGGCGCTTCACGAATTGTTTGATTTAGTGGTTGGCACTTCGACTGGTGGTATTATTGCGACAGCTCTTGGTATGGGATTGAGTGGTAATGAGCTTGTTAATATTTATAAAGAAGATGCTCCAGAAATTTTTAAAAAACGTTGGTTTGGCGGAATTATCGGGGCTAAATACAACTCAGATGGACTTAAAAAAGTAATTAAAAGGCGCGTTGGCGACAAAAAAATGAAAGATGCTAAAACTCGTATTGCTGTGACTACTTATAATGATAAAACGCGTAGGACACATCTTCTTACAAGCGAGACAACCAGTAGTGATTCAATTAATCATGATAGGATGGCACTACCAGCAGGTGAGCTTGAGGTTACAAAAGGACTACGTGCAACAAGTGCAGCCCCAAGCTTCTTCAAAGGAAAAAATATTTCTGATAACGATCTTTTTGGAAATAAAGATAAAAAAGCTACAAAGCATAAGTTTGTTGATGGTGGAGTATCTGCTAATAATCCAACAAAACTTGCACAGGCTTATGCAAAACGCCTTTTAAAAGAAGGTGCTTTTGGAGAGAATCACAAGCGTAAAATTCAAATTGTTTCAATTGGAACAGGAGAAGCTGATGCTCTTGTGCTTGAGCGTGATGCAGGAATGTTTGGATTTGGAAGCCCTGCAAACCTTCCTGGTTATTTTATGGATGCAGCAGGCGCAGAAGTTCACGCAGCCATGAAAGAAGAAATGAAAGAAAGAAAAAATTATTTCCGTCTTCAGTTCCAAATCGCTGCGGGCTATACAGCAGAACTTGATGATACAAGTCCAAAATACATTCAAATGTTGATTAACCAAGCTCACAAAGCAACAGAGACAGAATACTTTGATCAAATGATTCAAGTTCTTTGTGGCCAAACAATTAAAAAAGTTATAACTGCAGGTTTTAAGGTTGCTGCTTAAGTAAAAAAGCCTCTTTGATCCAAGGGGCTTTCTTCTTAAGTTTCAGTTTAAAACAAATATTGAATTCATCTATTTATTGAATTTAAAAAGTGTTTTTTCTAGCTGTAACTTTTTGTTAAGACTTATTTTTTTATATTTTAGTGAGATTTGTGCAATCTACTAATGCAAATAATGCATTTGAACATCACTTTAATTTTTTTATCAATAGGTCTAGGAATTAAAGAACCAAAAAACTTTTAATGGTCAAATGAAGGAGATCTGAAATGAAAACACAAAAAGACTCAAAGCAAGCAAACATATCTTTAAAAACTTATGCTATTGCGCGATTAGCTTCTCTTTTATTAATGGGAGGAGCTTATGCTGGAGGATCTGGAGGTACTGATCTTCAAGAAGAGACTAGAGAAGCCATGCCAAGGATAATGGTGGGGTCTTCTCAATCAGGTACTTATGGACAAAACTTTCAAGAAGGCCAGACAAGTGAGTCAACAACACCTGTTTCCAAAAAGCAAATTGAAGCCTATAAAAGGCATGAAGCACAATATGAAGAATCTTTAACCAAATCTATGCAAGCACATGCTGAGTTAGAGAAGGCTCAAGAAGCAGGCAAGTCGACTAAAAAGCTGACGAAAAAAGTTAAAGAACTTGCGAAAAGTGTTCACGATATTGAAGAAAAACTTGAAAAAGATGTTAAGGCTGGTGCTCAACAAGCTCTTTTAGAAAAAGAACTTAAAAAAGAAGAGCTGAAAAAAAGTAAAGTCAAAACGTCAGAACCAGTTGTAAAAATTGAACCTCAAGAAGAACATGACCATATATTGACTCTACATGGAGGCGGCTTCCGCGGTATTCTTGAATTAATGCAGCTTAAGGCAATTGAAGAAGAAACAGGATTAAAAACATTTGAACTTTTCAAAGGCGGCATTTATGGGACATCCACGGGTGGTCTCGCCGCTCTTATGCTAGCACGTGGGATGTCTGCAGGTGAAGTTCTTGATGTTTATCTAAATAATGGTAATAGAATCTTTTCGTGGAGTTATTGGGATTATATTACGAATCCTTTAGGACTTTATCGCTCAGCGTTTGATGCGACTGAGCTTGAAGCTGTTATTAAAGAGCAAGTGGGGGATGCAACACTTGCAGATGTAAAAGTCCCTGTGGGTGTAGTTGTTCAAAATGCAGACACGCAGGAAGGTATTCTTCTGTCAAGTGCATCGCATCCTGAAGTTTCAATGTTAGATGCAGGGAGAGGTACAAGTGCTGCAACTACATATTTTGATGCAAGAGAAATAAAAACAAAGAATGGTTCCTTTGTTGCCAGAGATGGTGGATTTTCTGCGAACGATCCTAGTGAGTACGCTTTAAGAGATTATCGTCGATTTAATCCTGGTAAAAAGCCAAGTATTATGACTTTAGGAACGGGAGAAACAGATGCTTATAAACCCCATGTAAGAGCTGGTTTATGGGCCTTCGTAAGTCCAGCTAATAATATGGATATGATGTTCAAAAATCAAATGGCTAATACGAGAAAAGCTATGAAAGAGCATCAGGATATAGGTGATGTTCAAGATTATAATTATTTTAATATAAAATTGCCTTTTAACATTGATCTTGCTGATATAAGCCCTAAATCTATTGCACTAATGAAGAAGCTAGCAGCACAGTTTGTCCAAACGGATGAGGGATTTAAAACGTATATCGCAAAACGAAAGCTTGAAATTCAAGAAAGACAAAGTCTAAGACTTCCTAAGTCAGGCATTGATCTGAATGAACTTAGAGATTTGAGGATTGATGGTGAAAGAGCTTCATAACCTATTGCTGTCGCTTCTTAAAGCAATTTTTAGCAAGTCAAAAATACCCTAAAAATTCTCTAGGGTATTTTTTTATGCAAATTTCCTTTACCTCTATCTATTTCTCGATTAGATTGCCGGCAAGTGATACGACTATATATTTATGCGCCCTTAGCTCAGCTGGATAGAGCGTCGGCCTTCTAAGCCGCAGGTCGCAGGTTCGAATCCTGCAGGGCGCGCCATTTTTTCTATTTTTATTAAGCAATAATATCAGGAAGTAATTGACTTTTTAGTCTTAAGATTTGGTCTTTTAAAAGTAATTTTCGTTTTTTAAGTCGCTGAACAGCGATTTGGTTAACGATACGTTCTTCCATCATTTTATCGATCAAATGATCAAGTTCGCGATGTTCCTCAGTAACTTTCTCAAGTTGCATTTTTACAATATCTATTGATTCCATCAGCTTCCGTACTCGCGATTAATTACTTTATAAATACCATATTCATAAAAATTTTTTAAGTCATCTTGCGCATGTTATAGCAAATGAGATAGGTTCTGAATAGTCTGTTCAATAGAAATAATTGGAAAACAATGACAAAAAAAATTGGAATATTAACGAGTGGTGGGGATTGTGCAGGGTTAAATACTGTTTTAAGAGCAGTAACTGTGCGAGCAACCGAAGGATATGGATGGGAAGTTTTTGGAATCAGCCATGGGACGATAGGTCTTTTGAATCGTCCTGTAGAATATCAAATATTGACGGCTAAAGTATTTGAAGGAGGCGTATTCCATCAAGGCGGAACCATTTTAGGAACAACAACAAAAGGTCATCCCTTTGCATTTCCAATGCAAGATGGTTCTCTTAAAGACCGCTCAATGGAAGTTGTTGAAGGATGCCGAATGCTAGGATTGGACGCTCTTATTGGCATTGGTGGGGATGGAAGTTTAAAAATTATCCATGAAATTTGTCGTTTAGGAGGAATTCCTTTTGTGGCTATTCCTAAAACGATTGACAACGATTTAGATTGTACGGATCAAGCTATTGGTTTTATGACAGCTGTAGACGTGGCGATGGAAGCCCTAGACCGTTTGCAACCAACGGCTGCAAGTCATGATCGTGTAATGGTTTTAGAGTTAATGGGACGAGACGCCGGACATATAGCTTTAACGGCAGGAATTGCAGGCGGAGCAGACATCATATTAATTCCTGAGATTCCTTACAAATTAGAACACGTGCAGAGCAAAATAAATAAACTTCTAAAACGTGGTCGTAATTTTGCGCTTGTTGTTGTTGCTGAAGCTGTTAAAACTGAAGAAGGACAACCTGTGCAGATCAAAGATCTTTCTGGACGAGAAAGGTATGGTGGCATAGGGCACTATTTAAGTGATCAAATTACACGCCTGACAGGAGCAGAAACTCGGTTTATGGTCCTAGGGCATGTGCAAAGAGGAGGCCAACCAGATGCTGCTGATCGCATTTTGGCTTCAGCCTTCGGTGTAAAGGCTGTTGATCTAATTGCAGAGAAAAAATTTGATCGAATGGTTGCTTGGCAGAACCGTAATGTAGTCGATGTACCTATTCTTGAAGCAATTGCTCAAAACAGAGCCGTTGATCCTGAAGGAATTTTCGTTCAAACTGCGAGAGGTTTAGGTATTTGTCTTGGAGATGCAAGTTAATCGCGGTGTATAACAGTACTATCTAATTAGTTGTAAAATTATAAGAGAAAGATTATCACCAAATAAAGGTGATTATTCTTTGTAAGAAAGGAAAAAAAATGGCTGTTCCATTAATGCCTAAAGCAACAGCACTATGGCTGATTGAAAATACAACATTAACATTTGAACAAATTGCTGCATTTTGTGAATTGCATCTTCTTGAAGTGCAAGCTATTGCAGATGGAGAGATTGGTATTGGATTAGTGCCTTTTGATCCCCTTGTTAATAATCAGTTAACGCCTCAAGAAATTAAACGGTGTGAAGAAGATTCAACAAAGCATTTAACACTTAAAGAATATGAGTTAATATTAGATAGAAATTTTAAAAAAGGTCGTTACACGCCAGTGTCTTTACGTAAAGATCGACCTGATGGGATTGCGTGGGTTCTGAAAAATTATCCTCAAATGAATGATTTGACGTTATGTCGACTTCTAGGTACGACGAAAGCGACGATTGAATCAATTCGTAATAAAACGCACAAAAAAGCGTTAAGTATTAAGCCTAGACATCCAGTAACGTTAGGGTTATGTACACAAAAAGACTTGGATCAAGCAGTCGAAGAAGCTTTAAAAACAAGTTCTAATAATTCTATAGAATGAAAAGAGGATAAATTATTTATGTAACTTTTAAGGTATTTCTTTAAATTCCAACAAAGCTAGTAAATAATTTTATCTGTTTAAAGCTATTTTAATTTTGATTTTCTTAGAACGTATAATATTATTTTATATAGTTAATAAGTTTAAATATTAAAAAGTATAATATACTTTTAATATGTGTATTTTAAAATAAGACTTCTCGTTAATACAACAGCTTTAAAAATATTATACAACTTTATTATTTGTCTAATATTAATAATAAGCTATCTTTTACCAAAATGACGATTTCTCGCTTTTGAATACGTATAAAAGCTTAAGATGGATTTCTATCTGCTAAAGCATTTTTTGCAAAATTAAAAATATTAATAGAATAATCAAGTTAATCTAAAGAGACTTAGATCATTATTTATATTCACTAGTTTCTCATAAAAAATTTCTAAATTTTAAATAATTTTTTTTCTCATAAGTTCTAATCTAACTAAGTGAATCAAAAGTTTCTTGGAAAGAAGTTATAATCAAAGTTAGCTAAAAAAGTTAAAAACACTAGTACGGGCCTAGCATTCATTAAAGTTTTATTATCTTATTGTGAGAATCTTTTCAGTACTTAAGAACAAAATGATGTATGTTTAAGAAAATAAGTTGACTTTTTAAAATAGAATAATTATTTTTCATCCATTGATGGTGAATATGATTCAAGAAAAACTAGACATAATAATGTAAGTTATTTAGTTTATTGAAGCATTATAAGCCAAAGGAGGACATTCCTGAATTAATGTAGAATAAAAAATTAAAGTATATGTGTAATATAGGCTATAATTGTTATGTTTATATATTTTAAAATTAATGCATTTGAATAAAAGGAAAAATCTCCACTTAGGAATTGTGAATAATAGGGCGTTATCGAGGCCTTCTGAAAAAAAGCCCCTTATAAAAATCATAACTATTAGTAGTAAAGGAGGCAAACGTCTAGAGCAACATGGGGTTAACATATGATTTCGGATAAGGTAAGTAATTTGCAAGATACGTTTTTGAATCATTTACGTAAGAATAAAAATCCTGTAACTTTATTTCTTGTAAATGGTGTAAAGTTACAAGGTATCATTACGTGGTTTGATAATTTTTCAGTTTTGTTAAGAAGAGACGCACACTCTCAACTTGTCTATAAACACGCAATATCAACAATAATGCCGACTAATCCAGTGCAATTATTCGATGCAGAGAATGTAGATAACGAAGGTTAATATTTGGTTCATCTGTGGCAATTAAAGAATCTTCTGGGTCCTTAAAAATATTACAAAAAGCAATTCTATTACATCCCAACTTTAGACATAATGTGGGTTCAAATAGAGATCCAAATCTTAGATTGACAGAGGCTAAAGGTCTCGCTGAAGCAATTAGCTTAGATATTGTTCATGCTGAAATAATAAACGTAAGATCAATCAAGCCCTCGACTTTATTTGGAGAGGGAGTAATAAAAGCATTTTCAGAGATTGTTTCTGTGCATCAAGCTGAGCTTGTTATTATTGATTCAAGCTTGAGCCCTATTCAGCAACGTAATCTTGAAAAATTGTGGAAAACAAAGATTATAGATAGAACAGGACTTATCTTAGAGATCTTTGGTGAAAGGGCTCAAACTGCAGAAGGACGTTTGCAGGTCGAACTTGCTGCACTCTTGTATCAAAAAAGTCGCCTTGTACGAAGTTGGACTCATCTAGAAAGGCAACGAGGAGGATTAGGGTTTATTGGTGGACCAGGTGAAACCCAATTAGAAGTAGATCGACGCCTTATCAGTGAGCGAATTTCTAAAATAAAGAAAGAGCTCGAAAAAGTTGTTCGTACACGCGAGTTACATCGCAAAGCAAGAAAAAGAGTTCCATATCCTATTGTCGTGCTTGTAGGCTATACTAACGCCGGAAAATCTACATTATTTAATGTTCTTACAAATTCTGAAGTTTTTGCAAAAGATTTGTTATTCGCAACCTTAGACCCAACAATGCGTCAGGTTCGGTTACCTTCTGGAAGAGATATTATCCTCTCTGATACGGTTGGCTTTATTTCAGAACTTCCGACACAACTTGTTGCAGCTTTTCGGGCTACTTTAGAAGAAGTTCTAGAAGCTGATTTAGTTATCCATGTAAGAGATGTTAGTCATCCTGAAACCGAACAACAAAAGCTAGATGTATTAGAGGTTTTAAAAAAATTAGGAATAGAAACGGACGATAATCCTTGTATGCTTGAGGTTTTAAACAAAATTGATCTATTATCGTCAGAAAGCTTAATGCATTTTTCAGTATACTCTCCTGAAAAGGGAATTCCACTCTCTGCTTTAACAAAAGATGGGATCGATAATCTCCTCAAGCTTATTGACCATAAATTAGCAGCATCTTTAGATATTTTTACAGTAGAGATTGAAAGTACTAAAGGAGCGGCAATTGCTTGGTTATACCAACATGGCGAAATTTTAGAGAGACAAGATCATGATGAAAAAATTCATCTTAAAGTAAGGCTCACTAAAGAGAATCGTCTTAAGTATGAGAAAGCTTATTTAAAAAATTCTGCAAAACATTATAATGAGAAAGTTTCTAGCTAATTCAAGAAGCATAAAATGAAAATCGCTGTTGGTAGTGACGAAGTTTATGATTTTCACCAAATCATCCTTAAAAACTTAGAATCAAGAGGTCATGAAGTAAAACTTTTTGGAGCTTTAAAAACATTGAAAGAAGCTTCTTGGGTTGAGACAGGTGTTCAAGTAGCAAGAGCAGCAAATAAGATTCAGGGTATTCGTGCAGCCTTATGTATTGATTCTGAAACAGCTAAAGGGGCGCGCCTTTGGAACAGTACTAACGTTTTAGCCCTTTCAAATAGATTGTTAAGTCCAGCTCTTGCAAAAGAAATTTTAAATGCTTGGTTTTCAACGACAATAGACACTAAAAGTATCGAAGAGCTTAATCTGCTCGTTAAGATCGAGAATAATTAAAAGCAACTCATGAGACGTTATTAGCGAACCATTTAGCGATTAATTTATCAAGCTTGCCATTTTTTTTCAGTACTATTAATGCTTGATTAAATTTCTTTGTCCAAACTGAATTCTTCGGAAATGCTATTGCATAACTTTCTTGATAACCTTCAATGAGATTAGTATGCAAGTCAGGACTATTTTTTACATAAGCTTTTGCAGGTTCAATATCAATTACGGCAGCATCAATTCGTTCCGTCTTAAGTTCTTGAATGATTTCACCAATCTTATTTAAGGGACGAAGTTTAATATCTTTTACTTCTTGAGCTATTTTCTTCATCATTTGTTCATAGGATGATCCTAATTGAACGCCAATATTTTTACCCTCAAAATGTGTGGGGTTCGAGAAGGTGACGGTTTTTAAACTAATAGAAGCGGGTTGTGCAGTATAATAGACGTCTGAAAAGGTAACTATTTTTTCTCTTTCTTTCGTCACTGAAAGTGTTGCCATGGCAAAATCTGCTCGCCCAGAAAGCAACGCCGGAATAATAGAGACAAAATCCATATCTTGAATTTGCAAGTCTACCTTTAATTCTTCTGCTAATGCATAAGCAAGTTCAATATCAAATCCAGTAATCTGATTTGTGGTTGTCTGATGAAATTCAAAAGGAGGATTATCTGCGGATGTTGCTAAACGAATAATTTCCCTTTTAGAAGAAGGCGTTGAATCATTATTACAAGCTGTTAAGTAGGAAAGAGCTATACCGACCACACTTAAAGTGATTGCAGAGAAAAATCTAGATTTCATGAGGTTTACCATTAAATGTAATTATATATAGATGTTTTATAGGCAGAACTTTTGAAATTTGAAAGAGTAAATTAGTTTAAAGATTTTTTTTAAAAAATAGCCCAAATTTACAAAATTTTTTATCTTTTAAGTACGCATGTCTTTTTATATTTTATTTATTAATTCAAGTGTTTAAAGCAGAAATTAAGTAAAAAGCTTTTACAAAGAAAACGGAGATAATTTACTTGCATTAAGCAGACTCTTAACCTTGACTTTAAACAATTTTTAGCCTATATTATAAAAGTCTATAATGGTTTAGACTGTATAACTAAATCAGAGTCCATGTCCAGTCGTATGGCCTTCTTGGCAATCCAAAAGCCTTGCAGGGAGTGTTTGTAGGAGATGGTTTTTGGAATCTGACTGGAGAAAAAGTATGAATAATGAATTGTTTGTTGGCAACTTGTCTTTTACAACATCTGAGCAAGATTTAACGTCTTATTTTGAAGCAATAGGACCGGTTGAATCTACAAAAGTGATTAAAGATCACCGCACAGGTCGTTCACGTGGTTTTGGGTTCGTAAAAATGGTTAACGAAGCTGATGCAAAAAAAGCAATTGCTGATTATGACGGAAAAGATTTCTCAGGTCGCACCTTAAAAGTAAACATTGCTGGTGCAGGCGGAGAAGGTGGTGAACGTCGTAGCAGTAGTGGCCCTCGCTTTAATAATAGAGGCCCACGTGATGGTGGCGGACGCTCTTTTTCAAGGGGCGGAGATTTCGGTGGACGAAATTCTTACTAATTTAGGTAAGTTTTCTTAATACATGACCAGTTACAAGCATCCTTTTCCCAATGAGCTTGTAACTGGTTTTTTAATATTATTTAAAACTTAAGTAAGGTCTTGAGCGTTCAAGGCAATAATCACTTAAATCAAACTAGATAGTACAAGTTTTCAAAGTCTTTTACCCTTTGATGTGGTAGCATTAAAACATTACTTTACCAAAAATAAGCTTTATCGTGAATATTTTAGCGTTTGAATGTGCAAATTTCTCATTATCCGTTGCGGCTCTGAACTCCAATAAAGAGCTGGCTTTTCGTGAAATAAAGGAAACAAAAGGCCAAGATGCTCAATTGCTTCCGTTGATAACTGATGTTTTAAAGGAAGTTAATTTGGATTTTAGGGATCTTAACTTAATTTCAACAACTACGGGCCCTGGTTCATTCACTGGGATACGTGTGGGGCTTGCCTTAGCAAGGGGTTTCCGATTGGCCTTAAAAATACCGTTAATTACATTTAATTGTTTTGATTGGGTTTTTGAGACAGTTTTAGAAAAACAAAAATATGAAGAGATATATGTTGTTTTAAACTCTTTACGAGAAGAACTTTTTTGTAAGAAATATTCTTTAGAAGAACATACGCCTGAATTGTTAAAAGGATGCGAGATTGTGCAATGCTTGACATCTAAACCAACCTTAATTATTGGCAATGGTGCTCCTTTTGTTCAAGATTTTGTTAATAATCAATCAAATGTTTCAATAATTTCTAAAATGCCTAGAGCCGAAACTTTAATAGAGCTTGCACTCAAGCAACTGGACACGAATATTTATAATACCGAAAAACCGTTTTATTTGCGCTTGCCTGATATAACTTATCCTAAAGAATAATGAATTATGAAATCAGCCCATTTACATCCGAAACATGTGCGCAAGCAGCAATTTTGCACGCCTCAACTTTTATGCGTTCTTGGTCAGAAAAAGAACTAGAAACAGTTTTATTATCAATGCCCGGGACATTTGGTTTTAAAGCTATGTCATTACAAGGAGAACTATTGGGGTTTATCTTCTTGCAATATGTTATTGATGAAGCAGAAATACTAACTTTAAGCGTTTCAGAATGTAATAGGCGCCAAGGGATTGGAACCAAATTAATGAGAGCTGCAATAAAACAGCTTTTGACTAAAAGAGCTAAGAGAATTCTTTTAGAGGTAAATGAATATAATAAAGAAGCACTTTTATTATATAAAAGTTTAGATTTTAAAACGTATGGGCGGCGAAAGAATTATTATTTATTAAATGATGGAAAACAAGCCGATGCGTTACTTTTAGAAATTAAATTGAATGATGAATTTAATATATAAAAAATTGCTTGATTATTTAAGAATAATATTCTAAACAATTGGACAAAGATACAAATATATAAAAAGGGAATTATTTAGTTAAGTGAGGAGCTTTTTTCTAAAAAAAGCAATAAAAAGAAAATAATAAGTAAAAATACAAGAAAGGAAATACAATGACAAACTCTCTTAATAAGCCCGTAAATGATACTCAATCTTTTGAGTTGCTCAGTATGACAACTGATATCGTTTCTGCTTATGTTTCTCATAATACCGTGGATATTAATGAGCTTCCTCGCCTACTTAAGCAAGTTTCTTTAACTTTAAATGAACTCACGGGTCAGGCATCTGGTTTTGTTGATCGTCCTGAGCCAGCTGTTCCTGTTAAGAAATCAATTAATGATGAATATATTGTATGTTTAGAAGATGGTAAAAAATTAAAAATGCTAAAACGTCATTTGAAAACAGCTTACAATATGACACCAGAACAATATCGTGAAAGATGGGGTCTTGGTCCAGATTATCCAATGGTTGCACCAAATTATGCTAAGCAAAGAAGCTTTTTGGCAATGAAAATAGGGCTCGGTCGTAAACGACGTGAAGCTGAAGCAGCCTAGTTTTTAGTAGGTTTAATGAAAAAAGCGCGGGGTATGTTAACGCCGCGCTTTTTTATTATTAATTTATTTAATAATAGAGTATTAATAAAACACTAGAAAATTTACATTTAAAAATGCCTGCGATAAATAAGCAAAAAAAGTTATATATTAAAACTTATGGATGCCAAATGAACGTTTATGATTCTGAACGTATGGCAGACTTGTTGAAACCTTTAGGTTTTATAATTACCGAAACACCTGAAGCGGCTGATATGGTTATTCTGAATACTTGCCATATCCGTGAAAAAGCAAGTGAAAAAGTATATTCTGAGCTAGGTCGCATCAGGGAATATAAAGAAGAACGTAAATTAAATAATCAGAACATGGTTATTGCCGTGGCAGGTTGTACTGCACAAGCTGAAGGCGAAGAAATTCTTAAACGTGCAAATTACGTTGATGTCATTGTGGGGCCTCAAAGTTACCATCGACTTCCTCAAATTTTAGCTGAAATAGAAAGAAAAACATCTTCAGTAAAAGGAGCTGGCCGAGGGATTTTAGAAATAGATTTCCCTGTTGAGAGTAAATTTGACTTTCTACCTGAAGCTACTGATATCGTTGGCGTAACCTCCTTTCTTTCAATTCAAGAGGGATGTGATAAATTTTGTCATTTCTGTGTTGTTCCTTACACAAGAGGTGCTGAATATTCGCGGCCAGTTCAAGATATTTATGAAGAAGCATGTGGGCTTGTTGAAAAGGGGATACGTGAAATCACATTACTTGGCCAAAATGTAAATGCATATCATGGAACATTTTCTAACGGTCAGGAAGAGGGATGGTCACTTGGAAAATTAATCAAATATCTCTCAAACATTCCTGAATTGCAAAGAATACGCTATGTTACTTCACATCCAGTTGATGTAAATCAAGATCAGATCAATGCTCATCGAGATATTGAAAAGCTTATGCCATATTTACATCTACCTATACAGTCCGGTTCGGATCGTATTCTTAAGTTAATGAATCGTAAGCACACGGCAGTCTATTACTTGGAGATTATTGAAAAGCTCAGAACTGCTCGTCCCGATATCGCTTTTTCTTCAGATTTTATCGTGGGCTATCCAGGTGAGACAAATACAGATTTTGAAGATACGCTCAAACTTATAGAAAATGTAAATTTTGCTTCTGCTTATTCTTTTAAATATAGTCCTCGTCCAGGAACGCCAGCTTCGATGTTAGACGATCAAGTACCAGAAGAAGTAAAAACGGAACGTCTTATGCGACTTCAAGAATTATTGTTTAAACAGCAACTTGCTTTTAATGAATCATTGGTCGGAAAAAGAATTCCAGTTCTTTTTGAAAAAACGGGACGCCATGAAGGTCAATTAGTGGGGAGAAGTCCATATTTGCAATCTGTTTATGCTGAAGCGTCTACTCGCTTAATTGGGAAATGTGTAGAGATGGTCATCACAAAAGCAAGCCAAAACAGCTTGACAGGAGCAGTCGTAATTCAGGAAAAAATTGCTGTCTAAAATTATTTTAGAAAGGAAACGGGGTTGTAGCTATGGGGAATAACAGTCATATTACATCGGATGTAGAGTTTGATGATAATCGTTTACTTCCTCTTTTATTTGGTGAACGTGATAAATATCTGCTTAAAATTGAAAATAATTTAGACGTGCTTATTAAAGCGCGAGGAAATCAATTAATTATTACTGGAGAGGCTAATAATGTGGAGGCGGCAGAAAAAGTTCTCAACCGCCTTTATGAAAAACTAAAAAAAGGACTTGTTGTAACTTCGGTAGAAGTTGATACAGCCTTAAGAATGAATGTTACAACACATGTTAATTTAGGATCACAAGTTCAAGAATCTTTTGAAGTTATCATTCCGACACGTCGTCGTGTCGTAAGTCCTAGAACTCCTGGGCAAACTAACTACATTCATGCCTTACAAAGAAACGATTTAGTATTTGGGATTGGACCAGCAGGTACTGGAAAAACCTATTTAGCTGTCGCAACAGCTGTATCTGCTTTATTGTCAGGACAAGTTCAACGAATTGTATTATCAAGACCGGCTGTTGAAGCAGGAGAGCGATTAGGATTTTTACCAGGAGATTTAAAAGAAAAGGTAGATCCTTATTTGCGTCCTCTTTATGACGCTTTGTACGATATGTTGCCTTCAGAACAAGTAAATAAACGTTTGCTTTCAGGCGAAATCGAAATAGCACCACTTGCTTTTATGCGAGGAAGAACATTGTCTAAAGCTTATATAATTTTAGACGAAGCACAAAACACAACAATTTCTCAAATGAAAATGTTTTTAACGCGTATGGGAGAAGATTCTCGGATGGTCATAACAGGTGACTTATCTCAAATTGATTTACCGCATGGCATCATCAGTGGCTTAAAAGATTCAATTGAAAAATTAAATGATATAGAAGGGATTGCAATCAATTACTTTAATGAAAGTGATGTTGTGCGTCATCCACTTGTCAGTAAGATAGTACATGCTTACAATAAATAACGTAAGAAATTTAGGTTAAAGGTAGCTTACTTGTCATTAAATTCTTTTTTTTCTGAAGACCATAAAGAAGTTGTAGTCCATATTAAAGATAAAGAATGGAAGAATTTAAGCTTCAATTTTACACGTTTGGCATCAAAAATAATAAACTATGTTCTTCAACATGAGAAAATAGAAAATTACGAAATTTCAATTACTTTTATGAGTGATGAAGCTATTCAAAAACTTAATTCTCAATATCGAGAAAATAATAAACCTACTAATGTACTTTCTTTTATATATAATATTGAACCGTTGTGTGGTGATATTATTCTTGCGTATGGGACGATTGCACGTGAATCACAAGAACAAGGAAAAAGTTTTCAAGCACATCTAACGCATTTGATCGTTCATGGAGCTTTGCATTTATTGGGATATGATCATGAAACGAATGAAGAAGCCTTAATTATGGAAGGCCTTGAGAAGAAGCTTTTAGGTTATTTTAATATACCAAATCCTTATGGTGGAGAGGAGAGAAACAGTGTTTAAGAAGGTTAAGGAAATTTTTGAAAAATTACCAGCTCGACGTAATGAATCGGTAAGAAAAGCCATAACAGAATTAATTCAAGAATCTCCACAAGAAGAATCATCTTTAAATGAAGAAGAACGTATACTGCTTTCTAATATTCTATCATTAAGAGATTTAACTGTAGACGATGTTATGATTCCCCGTGCCGATATTGTAGCTATACAGCATGATATTTCTTTTAAAGACTTAACAAAGTTAATAAGTAGAAAACCATTTACGCGATTTCCAGTCTACCATACAACGTTAGACGATGTTTTGGGATATGTACACGCAAAAGATATTGCTGTGTGGTCTAAAATAAAAGATTTTGATATAAGAAAAATGTTGCAGCAGGTCCTTTTCGTTCCACCTTCTATGCGCTTATTAGATTTACTATTACAAATGCGTGCGACACAAATTCCAATGGCGTTAGTGGTAGATGAATATGGGGGAATTGATGGCATGGTAACTTCGTGGGATGTCATCCGCGAGGTATTAGGCGATTTACAAGATGGTCACACCCCCGAAATATCAGCCCAACTAACAAAAGAAAATAGTAGAACTTATGTTGTTGATGCTCGATTGTTAATTCAAGATCTTGAAGAAAAAATAGGAGCAATTCTAACAGATGAAGAGCGAGAAGAAGATATTGATACAGTCGGTGGTCTTGTGATGTATATCTCTGGCCGTGTGCCAGGACAGAAAGAAATCATTAAACATAGTTCCGGAGCATTGTTTGAAATCCTTGATGCAAGTCCACGTCGCGTTACCAAAGTAAGAATAAAGCTTCCTCCTAGATGATAATAACAAAATTAATTTTATGGTTAAACAAAAAGCTTTGGAGGATTTTTGCTCTAGCTTTTTTCTTGGGAGCTTGTTGTACACTGGCTTTCGAACCATTTTCTTGGTTTTTTATGGTCTTTGTTTCTATAGGTGGTCTTCTATGGGTACTTGATAATTTTCAAGGACATTCATTAAAAAAAGCATTTTTAATAGGTTGGTGGTATGGCTTAGGTTATTTTACAACAAGTCTTTACTGGATTGCCTTTGCTTTAGGTGTAGATTTGAAACAATTTGCTTGGCTTATTCCTTTTACTGTTTTGGGGTTGCCAGCGATTTTAAGCCTTTTTATAGCTCCAGTGACCTTTTTAACAAGAAGTTTTAATTGTCATGGGATAGGAAAAGCTCTTCTATTTAGCATGTTATGGGCAGGATTCGAGTGGTTACGAGGCCATTTGTTTACAGGATTGCCTTGGAATTTAGTTGCTTATACCTGGGTACCTTATGAATCAATCAGCCAAAGTTTGTCTTTTTTGGGAGTTTACGGACTAAGTCTCATAACAGTGTTCATTGCGACATTGCTTTATTGTGCTTTAGCGGCGAAGATTGTTAAAGAAAGAATTACTTATTGTTTGTTGGCATCTACTCTTTTGATATCTATGTATGGGTTTGGAAAGTGGCGTTTAGCTAATATAGAAGAGGCAGTTGTACCAGGAATTTATTTAAGACTTGTACAACCTAATATTCCTCAGAAATTAAAGTGGGACCGCGAATATGCAGAGAAAAATTACGAGAAAATTTTAACAATAACTAAAATCCCTGCAAAGAAAGAAATCACTCATGTTTTATGGCCTGAATCTGCAGTGCCTTTTCTTATAGAATATGATCATGAGCATAGAGAACGTTTAAAAACTATTATCCCTCCTCAAGGCGTGCTTTTAACAGGTGGAATTAACATAAAAAGGCATTCACGCTTTAATGTTCAAGTATGGAATAGTATATTTGTTATAAAATCTAATGCTGATATCATTGATATTTATAATAAAAGTCATTTAGTTCCTTTTGGTGAATATATTCCAATGCGTTCCTTGTTCCCAAGTTTTGTTAAGAAAGTAACTGCTGGTTCTGTAGACTTTTCGTTTGGTTCTGGACCTAGAACGCTTAAAGTACCTGGATTACCAGCATTTAGTCCTCTTGTCTGTTATGAGGGAATATTCCCGGGAGCTGTAAAAAGCAAAGGGGGTGAAAGACCTCAATGGATTTATAATGCTACCAATGATGCGTGGTATGGACCAACGTCAGGTCCTTATCAGCATTTAGTCATTAATAGAGCACGGGCGATTGAAGAAGGATTGCCTTACATGCGTGTTGCAAATACAGGTATTTCAGCTGTGATTGATGCCTATGGACGCATTAAGCAAAGTTTGCCTTTAAATACGTCTGGTGTTATTGATGCAGAATTACCCTTGGCCACAGCCTTACCAACGCTTTATTCTTTATATGGTGACACCTTCTTTTTTGTTCTATTAGCAGCCTATTTATTATCTTTTCTCTGTATTTTTTATAGAGATAGGCAGAAAAAGATAATCAGTCAGTAGAGAATTTTCATGAAAGAACAAGAAGTCGATAAATTTTATGGCAGGCGAAAGGGACGTCCTTTAAGAAAACATAAAACTGAGTGCTTAAAAGATTTAGATCTTTATAGCATCCATCTGCCTTTGAATTTACAAATGGTATTCCCAGGAATTCAAGAAGTTTGGCTTGAAATAGGATTTGGGGGCGGAGAGCATTTAGCGGCTTTAGCAGAGAAAAATCCCGAGGTTGGTTTTATCGGCGCTGAAGCTTTCATCAATGGTGTTGCCTCATTCCTACAATATCGCTCTGAAATGAATTTGACGAATGTGCGCTTATTTGCTAATGATGTTAGGCTTCTGCTTCAACAATTACCTGAAAATTCTATTACAAAAATTTTTATCCTTTTTCCTGATCCTTGGCCCAAGAAAAAACATCATAAAAGACGAATCGTGAATCCAAAAGTGGCACAAGAATTGTGCCGAGTTTTAAAAAAAGGAGGAGAGATTCGTCTTGCTTCTGATGTCCCAGAATATATTGAACATATGAAACATATATTTCAATTAGTTCCTGAGTTTAAATTATGTTTTTCAAGTCATGAAAAGCCAAATGATTGGCCGTCAACGCGCTATGAAATGAAAGCTATTGAAGCCCAGCATTATCCACATTACTTAATTTATTTAAAAAATTAGAAAACTTGAGTAAGATCTAGGTTTGTTAAGTTTAATTTAAACGAGAAAATGACCAATGTGTGGTATCACGGGGTTTCTTGAATTTTCAAGAGCACATTCTTCTAACTTACTGAAAAAGCAAGTTTCTCAAATGACAGAGAGCCTTATTCATCGTGGCCCTGATGATGGTGGCGTATGGACTGAAGAGGAACATGGCATTGCTTTAGGCATGAGGCGCCTTGCTATCCAAGATTTATCTGCTTCAGGTAACCAACCCATGATTTCAAAAAATGGGCGCTATGTTATTGTTTATAATGGTGAAGTTTATAACGCAGCTGACCTTCGCCGTTTGCTTGAAGATAAGGGGATAACTTTTCGAGGACACTCAGATACAGAAGTGATCATTGAAGCATGCGCTCAGTGGGGTATTTCTGAAACAGCTCGTCAATTGATTGGTATGTTTGCTTTTGCGCTATGGGATAAGCAAGAAAAAACACTTACCCTTGTAAGAGATCGTCTTGGAATCAAACCATTATATTATGGAATCCTTGGGGATGTTCTTCTGTTTGGTTCAGAGCTCAAGGCTTTAAATGTACACAATAAATTTGAAAAGAAGATTAATCCTGAAGCGTTAAATAGTTATTTTAAATATAATTTTATTCCTGCTCCTCAGACTATATTTGAGAGTGTGTATAAACTGCTTCCCGGTACAATGATTACGTTTAATGAAGAAGGAAAGCATAAAACGCAAACTTTTTGGGATCCTTTAAAGATTGTAGAAGAAGGTATTAAGGCGCGAGAAGAATTTGCAGATGATGATTTTAATACAATAGATAAGCTTGAAGAACTTATAAAAGATTCAGTCAAAAGACGGATGATTGCTGATGTACCTTTAGGTGCTTTTCTCTCAGGGGGCATTGATAGCTCGACCGTTGTTGCCATGATGCAAAGCCTAAGTCCACGCCCTATCAAAACATATACTATAGGTTTCGAAGAAGATAGCTTCAGTGAAATGCGATACGCTCATGCTATTGCGCAACATTTAAAAACAGATCATCATGAGTTAATATTAACTTCTCAAGATGCTTTATCAATAGTTTCTGAAATTCCAAAATATTTTGATGAACCTTTTGCCGATGTTTCTCAGATACCAACTTTTGCTATTTCAAAGCTTGCACGTGAATCTGTGAAAGTTACTCTTTCGGGTGATGGGGGAGATGAATTATTTGCAGGTTACAACCGTCATTATCTTGTGTCCCAGGTACAAAAAATGGATGGAATTTTGCCACTAACCCTCAGAAAGATTATGGCCAATGGTTTAACATTAGGCACTGAAGAGTTTTGGGATAAATTAATTCCTTCAAGTATTTTACCTCAAGCCGGTGATAAAATTTATAAACTTGCAAGTGTATTGAAATCTAAAAATGTTAAGGAACTTTATGAAGTTCTTCTAAGCCAAAACAAGACATCAAAAAACTTTTTTTTAACTTCTACCACTTTAAATTTATGTCACAATGACGTTCAGTTTTCCAATTTTTTGGACTCACTACAATATTGGGATCTTATAAAATACCTGCCTGATGATATTTTAACAAAAGTAGATCGTGCTTCTATGGCAGTTGGCTTGGAAGCACGTGTACCCTTATTAGATCATCGCATCGTTGCTTTTGCTTGGGCATTACCTCAAAATATGAAAATTCGCGGTTCTGTAACAAAATGGATTCTGCGTCAGGTTCTTTATCGTTATGTTCCTAAAAGTTTAATAGATCGTCCTAAAATGGGATTTGGTGTTCCAATAAGCAAGTGGTTACAAGGCCCCTTAAGACCATGGGCTGAAGAACTAATTTCTAAAAAAAGATTAGAAAATAGTGGGTATTTCGATATTAAGCAAGTTCAACAAATGTGGCAATTACATCTGACAGGACAAAAAAATTATCAACATCAGTTGTGGAGTATATTAATGTTTGAAGCTTGGAAAGATGCTTACTAAAATCTTTAAAGAGGAAAACAATATATGACAATTGCTTATCGTAAGTTTGGGCGTGGTTTTGAACATGTTATTGTAATGCATGATTGGTTTTGTGATTCAACAAGCTATGAATCTATTCAGCCTTATTTGAACACCGAAAAGTTTACGTATGTATTTGTTGATCTTCGAGGGTATGGTCGGTCAAAAAGTATTTTAGGAGAATGTTCTGTTGAGGAAGCAACGACGGATATATTGCAAGTAGCTGACGCACTAAAATGCAAACAATTTCATATTATTGGTCATTCGATGAGCGGGATGATCGCTCAATATCTTTTGTGTAAAGCGCCTGAACGCGTTTTATCTTGTATTGCAATTACGCCTGTGCCTGCCTGTGGATCTCCTGTTCCAGATGATGTGAAAGAATTTTTAGAAAGTGGTGCTCAAGATAATGATGAAATTGCTGGTCAAATGATTGGTTTAATGACAAGTCAGCGCTATGGTAAACAATTCATAGATTTTAAAGTGCAACAATGGCGGCAATCTTCACTTGCTGAAGCAAGAGTTGCATATTTACATATGTTTACAGAGACGAATTTTGTTGATCATATCAAAGGACTTAAGACGCCTATTTTAGTGGTTTCTGGCGCGCATGATGCAGAAGGATATCGTGAGGCTGTTATGCGAGAAACATTTGGACAATGGTATCCCAGTATACAAATAAAAGTTTTAGAAGGTACAGGACATTACCCTATGCTGGAAGTGCCAATAGCTATAGCTTACACAATTGAAGATTTTCTTGAAAAATTTCAATACGACAAGAACTATCAACTTATTTAGGTCGCTGAAAAGGCGGTGGTAAATCATATTCAGGTTGTACCATAATATTGATCCCATCTTCTTGAATTAATTTTATAGTAATTTTTGAAATAGTACGGATTTTTTGTTTTTGATTAAACAATCCTAAAGCTGTCAGTTCTGTATCTCTTTCGCTTTCTTCTAAAAAATCAATCGTGGGGTAAAGAATAAGAGAAATATAAGAAATAGGCCTTTTTTTTATTAAAAAAGAAATTGTCTGGCTGTTATTTTTAACTTGTTTAGGAATCGAAATTGAATTTTTCTCGCATTCTTGAAGGTTTTTATAAAAGAAAGAATAAATTAATTTACAATCGACTGATCTAATTTGGCTAATGAGTGTAATAGGAATAGTTTTTTGTTCACCTTCTGTTTCCTCAAGGTTTGAACTATTTGTAGCTAAACTTATTTTGAAAATGGATAAATGCAAAAAAATAGCTATTAAAATTGTATGAGAAATAGAGAATTTCATAAGTAACCTTTGATGTAAATTTGCCAAAAATATTTTTATACTTTAACTTCTCTAAAGTCAGCTTAAATTTATCTTGCAAAGGAACCTATCTTAAAAGCGTAAGACATGATATAAGTTTATCCTATTTAAAAAGGGAGAATTCTATGAATAAAAAAAATTTACTTTTACTTTTCACTTCAATGATTGTTGTTGCTTGTAACCATAGTAAAAAAGAGCCGTGGATTGAATCTGAATCAAATGTTCAGGCTCCATTACCGCCACATGCTCCTATAGCACCTTTAGGAAACGGGCAATCTGCGAATGTGAATTCCAATTCCCAGTCAACTCAGATACAGGAACCAGCTGTTGTCATTCCTGATAAAATTCTTCAAAAAGAGCAAGAAGAATGGCATCCAAAAGAAGGCGATCTGGTAAAAGCTGGAGAGCTGATTATGAATCTAAAAAAAGAGAAGCAAGCTAATCCAACAAATGAGGAAATGGTTTCCTATCTTCAAAATAACATGTCTATAACATCCAGCCAAGCTCATTTGATTCTTGAAGAATTAGGATTAGAATAAATCTTAAAAGTGGGTAACAAAAAAGGACTAGAGATAAAATCTAGTCCTTTTTTATACAAATAAAAAATTTATACTTTTAAAGTGCTTTTTTTTTGCGGTTATTCTTATATCCAAGGACAATTATTAAAACAAGTAAAGATATTGTGGCAATGACACCGCTGAGAGAAAATGCTGCAACTTGCCCATGATATTCTGAAATAAGACCTGCTAAATGATCTGCAAGATAAGCAGAGATTGCACAGATAATGTAATAACAACCAAAGCCGGTTCCACGCAAATCAGTAGGAACCATTTCAGCAATTAAGGAAAGAAAAATATTTTGTGTTACACCGTATTGTATGCCCCAGAAGAAACATCCAACGTAAACCCAGATGAGCGAATTGGCTGTTGCTAAGAAATGATTAGCAAGAATTAAAAATACGATTCCCATAGCTAAAAACCAATAACGATTCATGCGATCCGCAAGGACTCCAACTGGATATGAAGAAAGGCACCATCCCGCATTAAAGATAAGCATTATTGTCGGGGCATATTTAGTTTCAAGGTCAAAATTATTGTAAGCATGTAAAGTCAAAAATGTTTCGCTAAATCTTGAAAGCATAAAAATTGCTGCAACCAACATTAAAAGCCAAAATGTAGGACCAAGAGCAGGTAAATTTGACCAATGGATTCGAGAGCGATTTTTTTGTTCAGGTAAAGGAATTTCTGAAGAAACAGCAGAGTGAGCAAATTTTTTTGGCTCATGAACAAAAAAGATAAGAATTAAAAATGCAATAAAAGCAGGTATGGTGGCTAATTGAAATACTTTTTGGTAATCTCCTTCCATCCATATCATAGCGCCAATTCCTGCAATGGCGCCAAGAAGAGAGCCTGATTGAGCAAGAGTTCGTTTTAATCCATAGGAAGCACCAATTCTGTTAGCAGGGGAGATATCTGCAACCATTGTATCTCTAGGGGTAGATTGAATACCATTTCCTAAACGTTCAACAAGTCGTGCCCCAAAAAGAGGCATGAAACTTGAGGCAAGACTAAAAATAACTCGAGAAATAACGAGCATAGTGTATCCGACAAGCATGACAGGCTTACGTCGTCGTAAGTAGTCACTAAACATGCCAGATAATAATTTCATTAAATATGAGCATCCTTCAGCAACGCCTTCTACGACACCAATCCATGCCATCGTAACGCCTAAGGATTTCATGTAGATGCCAATATAACTATAAACCATAATAAAAGATAAGTTGACGAGAAACATCATCCAACCAAGAGTCCACACGAGTCTTGGAATTGGAGGTAAAGAATTTGTGGAAGAGAGAGGTTCTGCTGAGGAATGTTTATGAGGATCTATCATTGCTAACCTACGATTATCGTGTTGATATTCATAAACTTCATGCCCTTTAAGAAAGTTTAAGCCTACTAATACATATTCTGGAGTGGGAATTCAATGGTCTTCAAAAAGATTTTAATAAAAAATCCAAAAATTGTTTTTAGATAAACTCTTTTTTTAAAAGAAACTTTTGAAAAATTGTAAGAACCTCAATATATTGTTTAGCATAATATAGTTAAGAGGTAATATGTCTTTTTCTTCTATAATCGAACGAGAAGTACTTTTCGGTAATCCAGAGCGGGTATTTGTTCGGCTCAGCCCCGATGGTAAGTATTTGAGTTATATCGCTCCTTATGAAGGAGTGCTAAACATTTGGCTTGCGCCACTTGATAACATCAATAAGGCATCTGTTATTACGCAAGATAATAAGAGGGGGATTCATACCTATAATTGGGCTTTTGATGGTAAAACCCTTCTTTATATGAAAGATCAAGAAGGAAATGAAAATTGGCAACTTTTTGCTGTTGATGTACAGACGAAGCAACACCGATGCTTAACACCACAACTTAACATTCAAGCACGTATTGAAAAGTTAACTCCTTTATTTCCAAACAAATTACTTGTTGCGATAAATGACAGAGATCCTGCTTATCATGATCTTTATAAGATAAATATTCAAACGGAAGAGAAAACGCTTATTTTCAAAAATGAAGAGTACAGTAACTACATATGTAATGAAAATCTTGAGTTGAAAATTTTAACTAAAGAAACATCTGAAGGGGGAAGTAGTTGGTTTTGCTTTGAAGATGGAGAGATTCAAATATTCCAAGAAATCCCGGTGGAAGATCGAATGACAACAATGCCTCTACGATTTAATAAAGATGGTTCAAAACTTTATCTTATAGATAGTCGCGGACGTAATACGGGTGCCCTTTTTAAGTTCGACGTAGCAACTGGAGAACAAGAGTTAGTAGGGGGAGATTTGCGTACAGACATAAGTGATATCATTGTAAATCCTAAAACTAAAGAGATAGAAGCTTATGCAGTTACCCATGGGCGTAAAGAGTGGATTTTTTGTGATGAAAAAATAGCAACAGAAATTAAAGAGTTTCAAAATATACAAGAAGGAGATGTCGAAATACTATCAAGAACACTTGATGATCGACATTGGATAGTTTGCTTTTTAAAGGATGATGGTCCTTTATATTATTATCATTATGATCGTCTTCAAAAACAAAGAACTTTTCTTTTTTCCAATCGGCCTGACCTTGACGCTGTTTCGTTAGTTAAAATGAGGCCAACGGTTATTAAAGCACGTGATGGGTTAGATTTAATGTGTTATTTAAGTTTACCGTCAGATACTGTTAATCTATCTCAACTTTTACCTCTTGTTTTGCTTGTTCATGGCGGACCTTCTGCACGTGATTATTGGGGATATGAACCCATTCCTCAATGGTTGGCAAATCGAGGCTATGCTGTCTTAAGTGTAAATTACCGAGGATCCACTGGATTTGGAAAAGATTTTCTTAACGCCGGAAATGGTGAATGGGGAGCTAAGATGCATGAAGATTTGCTGGATGCTGTTCAATGGGCGATTGATCAGAAGATAGCAGATCCTCAGAAGGTAGCTATTATGGGAGGAAGTTATGGGGGATATGCAGCACTTATAGGGCTTACTTTTACGCCAGATGTGTTTGCATGTGGTATTGATATTGTTGGTCCTTCTAATTTGCTCACTTTAGTTGAAAGTATACCGCCTTATTGGAAACCTTTTTTAACAGCGTTTAAAGTAACAATTGGGGCTGATTTTGATACAGCTGAAGGAAAAGAATTTTTAAAAAAGCGATCCCCAATTTATTACGTGGATAAAATTAGAAAGCCTTTATTAATTTGCCAAGGGGCTAATGATCCACGTGTTAAACAAGCAGAATCGGATCAAATTGTTAAAGAGATGGAAGAAAGAAATATACCTGTTACCTATATTCTTTATCCAGATGAAGGTCATGGTTTAACACGACCAGAGAATAGGTTGTCATTTTTTGGCATAGCTGAAGCCTTTTTGGCTCAAAATTTGGGGGGAAGAAAACAACCTCTTGCCGAAAAAGATTTTAACTCTTCTTCATTTCAAGTTAAAGCGGGAGAAGAGATGATTTCTGACCTTAAAAACTATGTCAAGAACTGAGTTTAAGTTATTATGAAGTCTGAAGTACGTATCTATAAGCCTAAAAAAACAGCAATGCAGTCAGGTCTTAGAAGAACGCATGAATGGGTTCTTGAATACATTCGACCATCCCATTTATATGTTGACCCTTTAATGCAGTGGACTGGGTGCGTTAAAACAAATGCGGTACAGCCAAAGCTTTTTTTTAAAACACGCGAAAAGGCAATTGAATATGCGCAATCAAACAATTTGACATATTTAGTTGAAAATCCTCACCCCTCAAAAGTAATGCCTAAACGTTATAGTGATAACTTTACAAATATAAAAAAGCTTTAATAAAGATTTTTCTTGCTTTCTCCTCTTTATATCGTGTAAGAAAGACCATTCATTCTCTTATCGCGGGGTGGAGCAGCCAGGTAGCTCGTCAGGCTCATAACCTGAAGGTCAGAGGTTCAAATC